>NZ_RYDO01000029.1:0-2752 GCF_003984855.1 Flavobacterium sp. GSP6 | reverse complement strand
TAGATATTCCGACGAAAGTACACCACCCATTCCGGAGCAAAGTACACCACGATTCCGCAACAAAGTGCGCCATTTATTCCAGAGCAAAGTACACCAGTCAAATCGTCCTTTATCATCACTAAGTAAAGATGATATTTTTCAAAGTTAATAATTTTTTTTAGATCTCAAAGATTTACCTGTTAGTGTAATTCTGTGGGCAGAAGCTGACAATCTGTCCATAATAGCATCCGATAATGTTGGCTCGTTTAAGAAGGAATGCCAAGTGTCTACTGGGAGCTGGGAAGTGATCATAGTTGATCCTATACCATACCTGTCTTCGAGGATATCTAGTAACGCAATCCTGGCATCATTATTCAACGGTTTTAGCCCAAAATCATCCAGTATTAGAAGTTTGTTTGTGGAGATACTTTTAATCCACTTCAGGTATGTCCCATCAAGTCTGACTTGAGTCAAGGCATCCATAAACTTGTTCATACTAAAATATAGGGTTCGGTAACCAAGTAAACAGGCACTACGCCCTAAGGCGCAGGCCATAAAAGATTTACCACAACCAGTGGCACCAGTTATCAGGACATTTTCTCCCCTTTCTATAAACATGCCATCAGAGAGCCTAAGTAGCTGTTCTCTGGTAATACCTCTTTCTGTATTGCAAATGATATCTTCTGGTAAGGCATGATAACGGAGCTTACTTGCTTTTAGGTACTTCTGTGTTCTGGAGTAATCCCTGTATTCTACTTCTGCCTGAGTAAGCATAGCTATGAGAGAATGGACATCTTCTTGTTGATGTACTGGAAGTGACAATGCAGCTTCATACCTTTTAGCCATGCCTGTTAATTTAAGACCTTTGAGCTGTTCTAATGTGTTTTGTGTGTTCATTTATTAGGATTTTATAAGTTGATTAATTATAAGCTTCAGGACCTCTAATATTACTGTGCTCGGGGATACGGAATTCGATAGGAGCCTCTTCTTCGAGTAAATCCATATTATTCACTAGGATGTTTTTGATAACACCGTAGCTAAATTTGTGACCTCTTAAGCCCCGTTTACATGCAGCTTCCATCCGAATGTTACCATAGGAACTCATGAGTCTCAATAGTCCCAGACAAGCAGTATAAGACTGATCAATTATCAGCTTACTGTTCATCACCTTTTTGAAAAATTCAAAAGTATTGGGGCCGTTTTCTTCTGCTTTTTTGAGATAATATTCCGGACTCCATCCACGTTGATTTTTAATGATCTGATGTCTTTCGGGCATATGCTCCGTGATACTGGTATAACCATGGCTGGTGTAATTCCTAGTATGCACAGCAATCCTTTGTGCATCGCAATAGATCTCCACGACATCCTGATCATAAGCAATGCGTACCTCTTTTCCAATGTAACGATAGGGAACAGAATAAAAGTGCCAGTCTTCACCCACCAGTACATGGTAATGCTTTTGAACCTTTGCTTTGGTATAATGTCTGATACTGTATGGGGATTCTGGAAGGGGCTGTAGTAGTGTTTTTTCCTCGCTTTTAAACAACTCGAGTCTACTGTATACTTTCTTCTGAAAGTTCAGCTGATGATGATAATCAAGTTTTTCTCTAATGGCCTTGTTTAGTTCAGTAAGACTATGAAAAGTATCATTACGTAGGCTAGCATAAATACGTCTATAGGTAATCTTTACGTTATTCTCAACAGAGGGCTTGTCCTTGGGCTTATACGGGCGAGCCGCAAGCAGTGCGATATTATTGTGGTTGGCCCATTGCTCGAGCATATCAGTAAATACAGGTTCATATTTACAACTTTTGGATACCCATTGCCTCATGTTATCTGATTTAACAGTCAAGGGAACACCTCCAAAGTATTCAATGGTATGATTCAACGCTTTAACTACTTGAGGCAGTTTTGCATCCGGTAAGGCCTCTACATAGCCATAGCCACTAAAGGGAAGAATAGCAACATATACAGGGCATGCAATTAGTTCACCAGTTGAAGTATCCACATAGTGAAGCATATCCCCAGCAAAATCAACTTCAAGCAGCTTTGCAGGAGTGTGGACAAAATGCATCACAGCATTGTTTACCTTCTCCTGATCTTGTAAGAGTTCACAAAATCTAGAATATTGAAAACCTTCAGGATATTCTTTAATATATTCTTCCCAAAGTAATAGACGTGTTACACCAGTTCGATTAAGTTCCTTGCTGAAGTAACCGATCAGATTATTAAAATGAACTTTTCGGGGATCAGTATCTTCCGATACAACAGGCTTTAAAAGACCTAGTATTTGTTCAAGTTCCTGATCTGAACGCTTTAGTAATTCTTTGAAATCAACTCCTGTTTGCGTAAATTTCAGCAAATACCCTGCAATTGTCCTTCTAGAAATTCGAACTTCTTTTTCTATGGTACGCTGTGAAGCACCACGTTCTAAAAATAAAAGTACCTGTCTTATCTTAATCATACTAAGTGGTTTATTTGCCATATTGCAAGTGGTTTTTTGATTACAAACCAAACTTATGCTATATGACGGTTAAATCTCTACTTAGTGAGATAAAGGATCTGGAATAGGTGGTGCACTTTGTGTCGGAATGTCAGTCCTTTACAAGTATTAAATCAGGAGAAAAGTGGTGTACTTTGCTCCGGAATAAGTGGCGACCTTTGCAGCGGAATAATTGGTGTACTTTGAAGCGGAATGGGTGGTGTACTTTGCAGCGGAATCGTGGTGCACTTTGTAGCGGAATCGTGGCGACCTTTGCAGCGGAATATCCAA
>NZ_RYDO01000028.1:0-3978 GCF_003984855.1 Flavobacterium sp. GSP6 | reverse complement strand
CTATTGAAGAATTTAACAATCAAATTAATTACAAAAATGTAGCTTAACTTAATGTGCAGTTTTTATTTGCATATCCATACCCATTCTTGCTATTCATGAATAAAAATATTCTGATTTGACTACGTAAAGACACCAATATTTTATTTTAGTAAATCAATTATTTTAATAAAAGATAAAATGAAAAAAATTCTATTTCCAACCGACTTTTCTGAAGTGGCTACTAATGCTTTTGTACATGCTTTAGAATTTGCAAAAATAGTTCAGGGCGAACTCGTTTTATTGCACACCTTTGAATTGCCCATTTATGACAATCAGTTTTTTCCCGAAAATTACGCCGTCATTTATGATTCCTTGGCCTTAGCTCAATTTGATATGTTTAAAGATGAAATCCCAAAATTGCGCGCCATAGCCGATGAGCGGCATTTGGACAAAATAAAAATGTCTCATAGGCTCATGGATGGGAATTTGCTTTATAATATTAAAAAATCAATTAAAGAAGATAAAATAGATTTTGTGATCATGGGTACTTCAGGAGCTACAGGATGGGAAGCTTTTTTTATGGGTACCAATACAAGTGCTGTTATTTCTGGAATAGATATTCCTATGTTGTGTGTTCCGTTAGAAGCAAAATTCAAAAAAACAGAAATTATTGGATTTACAACCCGTTTTAGAACTAAAGATAAAAAAGCATTGAAAATGGTGTTAGATATCGCTAAAAAAACGAAAGCTAAAGTAAAATGCTTGTATGTAAAAACTAGTGATTCCGATGTTTCAAATGATACAGTAACTGCTTGGGAGGAAGAATTTATTAATGAACCCGTTGAGTTTTTTGTGATCAGTAGTGACGAAGTCAAAGAAACAATTCTGGATTTTATAATGTACAAAGAAATTGATGTACTGACTATGCTTACGTATAAAAGAGGTTTTTTTGAAGGGATTTTCAAACCTAGTTTAACAAAAAAAATAGCTACGAATTTTGATATCCCAATTTTAGCGATTCCTATTGATTGATTCAGTTTTAATTCAATTGAAATCTTGAATTCTATATAGTGCGGCATCGCCATTGCCTTTTAATTTAGTCTTCAAAGTAATCTATTTCGTTATATTTGCAATTCATTAATTGAATTATGGAAATATACAAAGCAAAAAAGATACGCTTTTCAACAGCATTGACTGCAATCAATAAAAAGTACAATAGTATAAGTATTTTAAGACTTCTTTCTATTGTACTTTTTTTGGTTTCTATTTATTACTACATCAAAAACAGCGAAATTATTTTGATAATTGCCGCCATTTTTCTTTTTGGACTATTCGTAGTATTTATGCGCATTCATTCTAAATTAGTTTTCGAAAAACATGTCAATCAAGCCTTACTTGATATTAATGAAAATGAAATTTCCTACCTGGAAAGAAATAAAATCCCTTTTGAAAACGGACAGGAATTCAATGATTTTCACCATCCGTATGCCTATGATTTAGATATTTTTGGCGAGCATTCTTTGTTCCAAAACTTGAATAGAACCGCTACTTTTATTGGTAAAAAAACATTCGCAAACCAGCTTTTATCAATTTTGCCCAATGAAGAGATTCTTAGAAATCATCAAGCGGTAAAAGAATTAACCAAAAAATTAGACTGGCGTCAGGAATTTTTGGCTTTCGCCAAAATAAGCAATGACAATCAATCGAATTATGAGACTCTGCTCAAGTGGTGTACATTTAATAGTACGCCCTTGGCTAAAATGAGTGTTTTCATTTCTTATTTTTCACCACTTCTTTTTCTGGGAGTTTTGATTGCCTATTTAGTAACTTCGACTACTGTTTTTGCTTCCGTTTTATCGTATTTATTTGTATTTAATTTAATTGTTTTGGGTCGGTTTATGAAGCGTATCCAGGCAGAAATTGCTAATTCTACGAATATAGATAAAACCATTCATCAATATAGTTTACTGTTGCAAAAAATAGAAAATGAATCTTTTCAGTCGAAAAAATTAATCGATTTACAGCAAAAATTAATGTTCAAAAAAGAAAATGCCAGCGTGCATTTGAAACAGTTAGCCGGTTTGTTTTCTAATATGGACAGTATCTCAAATTTTGTTACGGCTATCGTATTCAATGGAACGTTCCTTTTTAATTTACATGTTTTAAAATCATTAATTCAATGGAAAAAAGATCATGCCCAAGCTTTAGAAAATTGGTTGGAAGTTATTGGTGAATTCGAAATGTTGAACAGTTTGGCCAATTTTTCGTATAACAATCCGGAGTTTGTATATCCAACATTAAACAGCAATTTCGAAATAGATTTCAAGGATTTAAGCCATCCTTTATTAAATGAAAAAACTAGAATAGGAAATGACGTGCGTTTTCATCCCGAATCGTTTATGATTTTAACGGGTTCTAATATGTCTGGTAAAAGTACTTTTCTAAGAAGTTTAGGAATCAATATGGTTTTGTCAGGAATAGGTTCGCCGGTTTGTGCTCGTCAGGCTAGTGTACATCCGTTACCCGTTTTAGTTTCCATGCGATTATCTGATTCGTTGTCCGATAGCGAATCGTATTTCTTTGCCGAAATCAAACGCTTAAAGCAGATTATGGACGAATTGGAAAATAGACCGGCATTTGTTTTATTGGACGAAATATTACGTGGTACCAATTCAGATGATAAACGCAACGGAACAATTGAAGTGGTCAAAAAAGTAATTGGTAAGAAAGCCGTTGGAGCTATTGCAACGCACGATATCGAAGTTTGCCTGACAACCAATGAATATCCAAATATATTAACCAACAAATGTTTTGAAGTAGAGATTATCAATGATGAACTCCATTTTGATTACAAACTTCGGGACGGAATTTGTAAAAATAGAAGTGCTACTTTCCTGATGAAGAAAATGGGAGTGATTTAAAAATCCATTTTTCTAAAAAAATATTAAAAAAAATAAAATGAATTAATTTAAATTATTACTTTCATAATTCAAAAGAAAGATAAAATTTATGAAAAAAAATATATGTGTATTTTTGTTATTTGCCTTCACCTCGGCAATTTTTTCTCAGCACAATCAGTTGAATTTGCATAGTAAAGTTATTTACATGGAATACAAAAATTATAAATCATTGAAAAAAAGTGGTAATAAAGTTATAGATTCAATTGGTTTTAATATTGTCAAGAGTGATACATTAATCATTATTAATGGATATGATGAGAAAGGAGTAAAAGTTTTGTATGAAGAAAAAGATTCTATATTTTTAGAACGCTATAAACAATTAGTTTTCAATAAAAAATATCAAAAAAAAGAAGAGAGATTAAAACCAAGAATGAAAATTTGGAAAGATGAAGTAAAAATTTATTTTGACAAATCAGTTAGCCAATATAATAGTAAAAAGCTTAGTAAATTTATTCATTATCTTGATAACGAAATTGATTCACTAAAAATTACAGTGGTAAAAGATAAAGAAAAATCAAACTATTTAATTTATTCTATAGACGATACCAATGATGTCAATTTAGATATAAGAATTAAAGGGAATGACGGATATTATCTTTTATGGAATAACAAACAAAATATTTATAGTTGCTCATTAAAAATTAACGCAAAAAAAAATCTAAATGAAGAGCAGATATTAACTACTTTGAAAGTTAATTTTATACGATCTTTAGGTTATTTTTATCAAGAACTAGATTATTCAGATTGCAATAGTTACTTTTCAATTTGTAAATCAGATAAAAAAGAATTTGGAACGAAAGATCTTGAAATTCTAAAATATCATTATTCTTATGGAATTTGTAAAGGAACTAATTTAGAAACATTTGAAAAAAATCATAAAGATGCGAAAGAATCAATAAAAAAAGGAAATACAAAGTTTTATTTTATTCATAGTGAATAAGCAAAAAAACCGTCTCGTAATTAAATAGACTGCACCCAAAAGTTTAGACAAATTTATAATTAATTTTGATAATAATGAGCCCGATATTGTGTCGGGCTC
>NZ_RYDO01000027.1:0-5461 GCF_003984855.1 Flavobacterium sp. GSP6 | reverse complement strand
TCTTAACATACTGAGATAAAGAAAATAAAAAGTATTAGAAAGTTTCTTCCTGCCGATTGCTCGGCAGGAAAAGCGTACATAAGCTTACGGGTTATTAGTACTACTCGACTATGACATTACTGCCTTTACATCTATAGCCTATCAACGTAGTCATCTCCTACGACCCTTAAAAGAAATCTCATCTTGTGGTGGGTTTCGCGCTTATATGCTTTCAGCGCTTATCCCTTCCAAACGTAGCTACTCTGCGATGCCACTGGCGTGACAACAGATACACTAGAGGTTTGTCCAATTCGGTCCTCTCGTACTAGAATCAGATCCACTCAAATTTCTTGCGCCCACAGTAGATAGAGACCGAACTGTCTCACGACGTTCTGAACCCAGCTCGCGTGCCACTTTAATGGGCGAACAGCCCAACCCTTGGGACCTTCTCCAGCCCCAGGATGTGACGAGCCGACATCGAGGTGCCAAACCCCCCCGTCGATATGAGCTCTTGGGGGAGATCAGCCTGTTATCCCCGGCGTACCTTTTATCCTTTGAGCGATGGCCCTTCCATGCGGAACCACCGGATCACTATGCTCTACTTTCGTACCTGATCGACCTGTATGTCTCTCAGTCAAGCTCCCTTATGCCATTGCACTCTACGCACGGTTACCAAGCGTACTGAGGGAACCTTTAGAAGCCTCCGTTACTCTTTTGGAGGCGACCACCCCAGTCAAACTACCCACCAAGCAATGTCCCCCGCATAGCGGGGTTAGGCCCTAGATAAACAAAGGGTTGTATTTCAACAATGACTCCACAACGCCTAGCGACGCCACTTCACAGTCTCCAACCTATCCTACACATCATTTATCCAAGGTCAATACTAAGCTATAGTAAAGGTGCACAGGGTCTTTTCGTCCCACTGCGGGTAAGCGGCATCTTCACCGCTACTACAATTTCACCGAGCTCATGGCTGAGACAGTGTCCAGATCGTTACACCATTCGTGCAGGTCGGAACTTACCCGACAAGGAATTTCGCTACCTTAGGACCGTTATAGTTACGGCCGCCGTTTACTGGGGCTTCATTTCAATGCTTCTCCGAAGATAACATCTCCACTTAACCTTCCAGCACCGGGCAGGTGTCAGGCCCTATACTTCATCTTACGATTTTGCAGAGCCCTGTGTTTTTGATAAACAGTCGCCTGGACCTCTTCACTGCGGCCTCGTATTGCTACGAGGCGACCCTTCTCCCGAAGTTACGGGTCTATTTTGCCTAATTCCTTAGCCATGAATCTCTCGAGCACCTTAGGATTCTCTCCTCGACTACCTGTGTCGGTTTGCGGTACGGGTACTTATTACCTGAAGTTTAGAGGTTTTTCTTGGAAGCCCTTAGGCGCACTATCTCTTCAACCGAAGTCTCCGAGTACTATCGTATTTCCCCAAGCCGCGTGGATTTGCCTGCGCAGCTTATAGGTAGGTACTTCAACGAACTATTCCGTCAGTTCGCGGCGCTTTCATCACTCCGTCACCCCATCACAGTAATAACTAGTACGGGAATATTAACCCGTTGTCCATCGACTGTCCCTTTCGGGTTCGCCTTAGGTCCCGACTAACCCACAGCTGATTAGCATAGCTGTGGAAACCTTAGTCTTTCGGTGTGCGGGTTTCTCGCCCGCATTATCGTTACTTATGCCTACATTTTCTTTTCTCACCAGTCCAGCATACCTTACGATACACCTTCTACCCTGTGAGAATGCTCCCCTACCACTTACAATTAATTGTAAATCCATAGCTTCGGTAATACGCTTATGCCCGATTATTATCCATGCTCGTCCGCTCGACTAGTGAGCTGTTACGCACTCTTTAAATGAATGGCTGCTTCCAAGCCAACATCCTAGCTGTCTGGGCAGACAAACCTCGTTCTTTCAACTTAGCGTATATTTGGGGACCTTAGCTGATGGTCTGGGTTCTTTCCCTCTCGGACTTGGACCTTAGCACCCAAGCCCTCACTGTTATGAAACATTATATAGCATTCGGAGTTTGTCAGGAATTGGTAGGCGGTGAAGCCCCCGCATCCAATCAGTAGCTCTACCTCTATATAACTTTAACCATAACGCTGCACCTAAATGCATTTCGGGGAGTACGAGCTATTTCCGAGTTTGATTGGCCTTTCACCCCTACCCACAGGTCATCCGAAGACTTTTCAACGTCAACCGGTTCGGTCCTCCACTATGTGTTACCACAGCTTCAACCTGCCCATGGGTAGATCACACGGTTTCGCGTCTAACACTACTGACTAAAGCGCCCTATTCAGACTCGCTTTCGCTACGGATCCGTGGCTTAACCACTTATCCTTGCCAGCAACGTTAACTCGTAGGCTCATTATGCAAAAGGCACGCCGTCACCCCACGAAAGGGCTCCGACCGCTTGTAAGCGTATGGTTTCAGGATCTATTTCACTCCGTTATTCACGGTTCTTTTCACCTTTCCCTCACGGTACTGGTTCACTATCGGTCTCTCAGGAGTATTTAGCCTTAGCGGATGGTCCCGCCAAATTCAGACAGGATTTCTCGTGTCCCGCCCTACTCAGGATACCACTATCGTTATCTTCTATTACTTATACAGGGCTATCACCTTCTTTGGCCCTACTTTCCAGTAGATTCTAATTCTATCCGCAACAAATATCGTGGTCCTACAACCCCAAAAATGCCGTAACATCTTTGGTTTGGGCTAATCCGCGTTCGCTCGCCACTACTTACGGAATCACTTTTGTTTTCTTCTCCTCCGCCTACTTAGATGTTTCAGTTCAGCGGGTTTGCCCACCTATCGGTGTACTATGTCTTCAACATAGTGGGTTGCCCCATTCGGGTATCTACGGATCATATCGTGTGTGCCAATCCCCGTAGCTTTTCGCAGCTTATCACGCCCTTCATCGCCTCTGAGAGCCAAGGCATCCCCCATACGCCCTTATTTTGCTTATTGTACCAACATTCAATTAAGAATGCCGTTTCTTTCACTTGTCTATAAATAAACAAGCAAAAAATGCTTTCTACTTTTTATTATTTTCTTATCTCAATATGTCAATGAACTTTAAAGTAGTGTTCAGTGTTCAGTTTTTAGTATTCAGTCGAAACTGAGTACTGATCACTGTAAGCTGATCACTCTTTTTGTGGAGAATAACGGAGTCGAACCGTTGACCTCCTGCGTGCAAGGCAGGCGCTCTAGCCAGCTGAGCTAATTCCCCAATCTTTTTTAATTATGAATTGTGAATTACCAATAACGATATATCGCGATTTCTCAACTCTAGAATTTCTTCTTTTTTTAAGTTAAATAGTTGTCTCGGACAGACTCGAACTGTCGACCCCTACATTATCAGTGTAGTACTCTAACCAGCTGAGCTACGAGACACTCTTTATACTTATGTCTAAAGCCGAAGGTCTTAAAGTCGAAAGTACTTGACTTTTGACATTGGACTTTACAACTTTACGACTGTAATATTATTTGAACTAACAGCAAGAGTAATATAATGTCAATATTTGTTTCCTTTTCGATATTTAGTCTTCTTTCCCTAGCGTGTATTGCTACTAACACTAAGGCTCTAGAAAGGAGGTGTTCCAGCCGCACCTTCCGGTACGGCTACCTTGTTACGACTTAGCCCTAGTTACCAGTTTTACCCTAGGCAGCTCCTTGCGGTCACCGACTTCAGGCACCCCCAGCTTCCATGGCTTGACGGGCGGTGTGTACAAGGCCCGGGAACGTATTCACCGGATCATGGCTGATATCCGATTACTAGCGATTCCAGCTTCACGGAGTCGAGTTGCAGACTCCGATCCGAACTGAGAACGGTTTTGTAGATTCGCTCCTGGTCACCCAGTGGCTGCTCTCTGTACCGTCCATTGTAGCACGTGTGTAGCCCAAGGCGTAAGGGCCGTGATGATTTGACGTCATCCCCACCTTCCTCGCAGTTTGCACTGGCAGTCTTGTTAGAGTTCCCGACTTCACTCGCTGGCAACTAACAACAGGGGTTGCGCTCGTTATAGGACTTAACCTGACACCTCACGGCACGAGCTGACGACAACCATGCAGCACCTTGTAAATTGTCTTGCGAAAGTTCTGTTTCCAAAACGGTCAATCTACATTTAAGCCTTGGTAAGGTTCCTCGCGTATCATCGAATTAAACCACATGCTCCACCGCTTGTGCGGGCCCCCGTCAATTCCTTTGAGTTTCATTCTTGCGAACGTACTCCCCAGGTGGGATACTTATCACTTTCGCTTAGCCACTGAAATTGCTCCCAACAGCTAGTATCCATCGTTTACGGCGTGGACTACCAGGGTATCTAATCCTGTTCGCTACCCACGCTTTCGTCCATCAGCGTCAATATATTAGTAGTAACCTGCCTTCGCAATTGGTATTCCATGTAATCTCTAAGCATTTCACCGCTACACTACATATTCTAGTTACTTCCTAATAATTCAAGTCAGACAGTATCAATGGCCGTTCCACCGTTGAGCGATGGGCTTTCACCACTGACTTATCTGACCGCCTACGGACCCTTTAAACCCAATGATTCCGGATAACGCTTGGATCCTCCGTATTACCGCGGCTGCTGGCACGGAGTTAGCCGATCCTTATTCTTACGATACCGTCAAGCTGCTACACGTAGCAGGGTTTCTTCTCGTATAAAAGCAGTTTACAATCCATAGGACCGTCATCCTGCACGCGGCATGGCTGGATCAGGCTTGCGCCCATTGTCCAATATTCCTCACTGCTGCCTCCCGTAGGAGTCTGGTCCGTGTCTCAGTACCAGTGTGGGGGATCTCCCTCTCAGGACCCCTACCCATCGTTGCCTTGGTATGCCGTTACCATACCAACTAGCTAATGGGACGCATGCTCATCTTTCACCGTTGTGACTTTAATAGTTCCTTGATGCCAAGGTACTATACTATGAGGTATTAATCCAAATTTCTCTGGGCTATCCCTCTGTGAAAGGTAGATTGCATACGCGTTACGCACCCGTGCGCCGGTCTCTGTCTCCGAAGAAACATACCCCTCGACTTGCATGTGTTAAGCCTGCCGCTAGCGTTCATCCTGAGCCAGGATCAAACTCTTCATCGTATATTTGTGAGTTCAGATAAATCTGTTCTCTTTGTTTATGCGACTAAATTCTAGTGGTTTTTTCAAATCTCTCAATTCTATTACTCTTATTCTTTTGTCTTGTCTTTTGGACAAGACGGCTGTCAATTCAATATGTCTAGGAACGTGTTCTTTTATTTCTATCACCTCTATCAACACTTGTTATAGCGTTTCTCGAAGCGGGTGCAAAAGTACAACTTTCTTTTTAACTAACAAGAAAAATGTGAAGTTTTTTTGAGATAATTTTTATATCCCTTTCTTCTGCTTTTCTTATCAATCTGTCAAGGAACATTGCGCGTTTTGCGGGGTGCAAAGGTAACATCCGTTTTCTATTCTCACAAGCTTTATC
>NZ_RYDO01000026.1:0-5767 GCF_003984855.1 Flavobacterium sp. GSP6 | reverse complement strand
ATGCTTAAATATACATAAAACCAACGAATTATGCAAATTATTTGAACGATTTTTTGTACAAATTATCTAACATAGAGAAAGGAGGTTATTAGACAGTTTGACGTCCCCGCGCTACACGCAGTTTGCGACTAAATTAAGCCCATTATTCGGATTTGCCAAATCATCCAAATACAAAACCATCTTTCCATTAAGCCAATTGACCAAATCCGTTGTAGTAGCTGTTACCTGCTGGCTTTGTATATTCCGATTAATTTACTTTCCTTTTTGTTTTGTATTACGTTTTCTTTGACTGTTGTCCAAGGCATTTTTATTCTTTCATATCCTCTGTAAATAGTTTCCCAATTATTTCCATTCGGTTTTTGAAGGAATGATTTATAAACTTTATCATTTTTCACAAATTGGAGAATCCTATATTCACCGTTGATTAATCCAATAACACTTTCGTAAAATTTGTTGACTAATTCTTCAGAATCGGCAGAGAAAAATTGACACCAAATGTAATCAGTCGATATATGAAGTTCATCTTCATTCTGTAAATTCAGATTGATTTCAAAATCAATTCCATTCTGTTTTGGTATATCCATTGACAAATCCAAATTTTCATTGTCGTAGTCTATTATCATAGTTAAGTCAGGGAAATCATTTTGTATTTCCTTAAACTTCTTTTCTGCTATTTTAAAACATCTTGCTTTCGGTTCCATTTTTTTAAGCTTGCCCATAACGTTTGGTCGTTTGGCGATGTGGCGGATTAAGGAAGCCTAGTCTTTCGGTTAAGACTACTTTTCCAAGTACAAGACCAACTTTAAATTGAGCATAAACCCGCCATATAGCCAAACGGCGGTTACAGGAAGCCTTTACTTTTGTGGTACTGATATTTCTATTTAATTTCAATTTTGTTTAACAAATTTTGTTGTCTTATTTCCACAATCCTTCAGGTTTATGAAAATATATAATAACAGATTCAATGCTTTTATCTTTGAAGGCAATGGTGAAGTGTTGAAAGCAAATAGGTTGACTGAACAACCTATTTGCTTTTTTACAATATCATTCGATTTTATAGATAATCAAAATTTCTTTTGATTTATGTTTATAAACAGCCAAAAAAAGTTTAACTCTTTTGTTTTCTAGATTATTATAAATTTTTGAGTTAAAATACTTATAATTGAAAGTTTCATCATTTATTGGCAATCCAATAATTTTTTTTGAATTTTCATAATAATATAAACTAGTTGTTAAATTACTTTCATTAATTCCTGTCAACTTAGAAGTTAATTTTTTGTCTATATTTGTTTTTCCCACACTGTTTAAGATAACCTCAATTGTTCTTTTCTCCATTATTTTTTTACTTTGAGAAGAACAGCAATTAAAGATTAGCATCATTAAAATTAAAGATATTTTTTTCATTATAGTTTAGTTTTACTTTTTCTAATTTGTGTTATTATATAATCGTGAGCTACAGAATTAAAGTAGCCACTACATTGCGATTTACCACTAATTTTACCCGTTGACGAATTATAATATAATAGATTTAAGGGACTAGTTCCTTGACTTGTATTACCTGAAGCGTTATCATAAAACTGAAAGTAATTACCATTGCTATTACTACCCATTCCTACTATTACTACAAAATGATCCGTTGAATTATCAGGATTACCAGGGTGTCCTGGATTTTCATCAACTCCAACAATAACAGATATGTTATTACTCAAAGCATATTTTAAATAACTTAGACCTTTTGTTAAATTCGCTTCATTAACTCCGTTTTGTTCAGTGTAAATTTGAAATGTTTGCCCTGCTGATCCATAGTTTGATATTTGGTAACCATTTTTAGCAATTTGTGCTTTTGCATAATCCATACAATTTCTTTTAATCCCTGGAGAACCCCATCCAACAAATTGACTTGTGGGTATAACTTGAAAAATAGTTGTCCAAGTTTGTTGTGGATTAAAATCGGAGTAAGTATTAGTGTCATTTCCACCATCTGTATTATTATCTAAGTCCAAAGAACTATTTGTATCTAATGAAGTTTTGTTATAAAAAACATCATTAAAATTTTGGTTGGGATTATTTAATTGAGAGTAAATTAATTTCATAGAAAATTCTTTACTTGCAGACGAAGCATCATTTTCTTCTAAATAAGCCACAATAGTAAGATTAGCAACAACAACAGCGTATTCTTCTTCGGATAATGAATATAGAAATTGTAAAACATTTTCGTTAAAGCTCAAACTATTTCCGCCACCACCTGTTGAGCTCATTGCCATAAACCTATCGGGCTCTGCAATATATTGTGTTGTACTTCCTGAACAAGTAACACTGACTACTATTTCATAATAACCATCATTGATCGCGTCATTATTGCAAGAAGTCCCTGGTGAGTGACTACCACCATTTGTGCAATTATGCGTTATAATACTGTATGTATTTGTGCAAGATTCACTTTTTGAAGCAATTTTTGATTTCGTGTTTTTAACTTGAGCAACGCCATTGATAAATTGAGTTTCTCCCTTTATATTGTTTTTTAAATCAAAAACTTGTAACGTACCAGAAAAGTGTTTTTCATCAAAAAATGCTACTGGACTATTTGGTATGAATTTTGCAAAACCTGCTTTTTCAGTAGCTTTGTTTTTTGTAATGATAAGGTATTTAAAGAATGGTTTGTCTTTTGAATAATCATTAATTAGAAGTGAGTAGGTTACATATTCATTTTCTTTAATTATTTTCATAAAATTAGAATAGTCTTCACTCTTCTTTTTGAATTTTGAAAAGCTTAATTCTTGTTTTAATTCAATATTTAGGTAATTTTTGATTTGACTATTATCAATTTCATGTAATACCTGGTCAATTGAAATTTTTAGTGAAGTTCCTCTAGATTGAGTTTTAATTACTTCTTGATACAAATCTTTCTCACAGCTAACGCAAGTAAAGAATATTGTTATCAAAAGTAACGATGCCCAGTTTTTAATTTTTATTATCATATTAAATTGTTTTTGAACCTTTTTATTTCGCATTTGCTGGGCTGAAAAGGATTTGTTTGCTCCCGTTTTCAGGATGTTTTTCTTTTTTTTTGCGGTTTCTATTTTCGCATCTTTTGGAAAAGGTTTCCTGTAACGTTCCGCAGCTACACGATGCACAAGGGTTCGAAATCCGAGTATTTTCGGCTTAACGTGAAGGACTTGCGAAACGATAATTCCACTAGAGCCTTGTGTATTGTGTAACTGCTGTTATGCGGTCGTGCTTCTCTTTCTAATATCTGTTTCGCCTAATGTTTACTTTCATTGTCAGCTTTTATTTTCTGCAAGTCAATGGTAATAATGTCTGTATTCCATTTTTCAGGGTCAGCATTTACAAGATACTTATATTTCAAAGTCAGAATGTTGTCATTAGTTTGGGGTTCTTCAAATAAATACTCTGGAAACATTTGAGAGGATTCCATAACAGTTTTTCTAAGTCGTCCTTGAGGAATTGAATAATTAAATTTTGTTTTAGTGTCAATATTGTAAAAAGTCAATGTGACTAACGAGTCAGATGAAAGATACAAAACGTAATTGTTATAATCCGTGTCGCTGTAATAAATGATTGTTCCGAACTCTTCAATCACTTTTCCATTGTCTTTGTCTATGAGTTCAAAATTTGTGGGGAATCCACCACCTGATGCTTGTCTGTTTTCAAATAACAATGTCGTTTTATATTCTTTTACAAATTGATAACCTAATCGTGATGTTAGTTCTATTAATGGCTTGTCTAACGAATACATAATTTTCTTTAAACCGTTTTTGTTCTCAAATGTCAGCCAAGAAGAATCGCAATTGAATTGTCTATATAACTTGGAACCATTTTGAAATAGTGTCGTGTCACAACTTATAGATTCATTTAAGTTAGGCTGTGTTTTATAATTGCAATTTTTGTTGCTCGTCCCTTTGGAACTATGTTGTGCAACAATGTCGAACGAAATAAATGTCGTCAGGAAAATAATTGATATGATGATTTTATTTTTCAATGCTTTCTTGTCGGTTTAGGTTTTGTAGTGTCGTCCTAGCATGCCGCATAAGGTATCGTGGCTTTGAGATGGCTGGAAGTTCGTAAACGCTCAATTTTCGGCTTAACGAAAACTTGATGCGAAACGGTAATTCCACTAAATTCCAGCTAGCTCAAAATGGCTGTTAGCGGTTGTGCTTTCTTTTCGATTTCGAGTTTCAATTCTGCAATTTCGCTTCTGCTTTTTTCTCCAAGAACATTTGCTAAATTATCTAATTCTATTTTTCCGTTAAGATAATAGTTTATTAGTTCATCTCTTATTTTTTGAATATCATTGGAGTTGTATAATTCATAATTACATATTTTCAATTCACCAGAATACAGTTTTAACTTTATAAAATTCTCAACTCCGTTTGACCTAGGACTATTAAAATTACCTCTTCCAGAAGAAACTATTTTACCATAATAATCGTCATTTGTAATCTCAATATTTTTAATCTTTTCAATTTCAAATACTTCATTTCCAATTTGAATTGAGTTCATTTCAAAAGTTAGAAATCCATCAATTTCTCCTTGCAAAGGTTCAGCTTTAGGAATTCCAATAAGTCTTAAAATCATTCCGCAAATAAAAGTAATAAGCATTATTCCAAGAAGAGTATTGTTGAGAACGTTTTTTTCTAAAGTTCCACTACCATTTTTTATTACTAAAATGAGTAAACAAGTAAATATAATTGGATAAATAACTCTATTGTTACTCCAATAAAATTTCGATGACTTCTTAAAAATTGAAAATCGTTTCATTTAATTCGGTTATAGCATTACCGCTAACGTTCTGCTGCCTGTGGCTGTTGTGGAAGTTCGTAATCTTTCAAGTTTTGGCTTTTCAAAAAGTTGATGCGAAACGATAATTCCACTAAATCCCACAATAGACACAGACAGCTGTTGTGAGAAGTTTTTAATTAGCTTTAATAATCATATCATTTGTGATTCTTATAACAGGAGCAGTTTTAATACTATCAATTTTCGGACTATTTTTGGGGTCTGAATTTTTTTCTAAGTAAACTGTTGTGGTGTTTTCTTTTTTCAAAACATTTACAACTTTCGTATCAAGTAAAAAAAATTGTTTGAGTTTTGTTCCTATATAAAAATTAATAGTTTTCAAATCATCACATTCAAAAAGTTGGAGATTTTCCAAATTCGGTAAATTTTGAAGATTAAGATTTTCAACTGGATTTCCTTGAATATATAAGGAATTTAATTTTTCATATTTGCCAATAAACTCTAGTTCTTTTAGTCCATTTCTAAAAGCATATAATCCTTGTAAGTTTGGCATTTCTTTTATTACTAGTTTTTCTCCTAATTTATTTTCTCCAACATAAAGTTCTTCAATTGTTTTATTTCCATAGAAAACTTTTAAATCGGATATATCATTAGTCATTACGTTTAAGATTTTTAAACTTTTAAAGAATTTCAAGTCATCTAAACTTTTTATGTTTTTTTTATTGACTTTAATTTTAGTTACAGTGTCAATTTCGCTAATTTCGATTTCGTTATTTTTATTGAAATCATAACCAAGTTCAATTAATGCACTTTTCAAATTTTTATCTTTAAATTTTATTTTTTGTGCATTAACGTTCAAAGAAATTAAAGCAATAATTATAATTAAGAATTTATATTTCATATGTTTTTTTTTGGTTTTCGTTTTTTTTTTCTAAAATTTCTGCCAACGTCAGTTCGTCTAAAAACCTCTAAACGAACTGTATTTTGTTACTCATGGAGTAAATATATG
>NZ_RYDO01000025.1:0-9071 GCF_003984855.1 Flavobacterium sp. GSP6 | reverse complement strand
TTTTGCGGACTTGTTTCATAGGCTAAAATTAAGATTATTTCTTAACTTAATGTGATGGCTAAGTTAGCATGTCCAATAGTGCTTGCCGTTGCTTTCTTGTAGTCCCGAAATAGAAAAATTAATCCTCGAATTATTTAATGAATCGTTATTGGTAAAAAATCCTGATTTATAATAGCTGCAGGAGAGGTGGTAATTCCTTTGAAATTAATTATAAAAATAGTGGTGTCAATCAGACTTTGTTCAATGATTTTAACATATTCCAGTATTTTTGGTTGCCAATTTTAAATCTGGTTAACAAGCTATTATTGATAATGTCGTAATATGAAGATCTGAATTGGGATAATATTATTGTTCTGGTTCTGCTTTTCGAAGTTTATATAGGAAAGACTGAATTTTATTTTGAAAATGTTACAAATTCGTTGTTTAAATAATCTTCAATTAAACTTTCGTCTTCTGCTGCTTTGGCTATGTTTAAAGTTGAACTTTCTCCATAACATTTTACTGAAAACTGCTGCTCCTTTTTGTCCAAACGTAAAATTAAGAATCCAGCCGATTCCCCTTGCTGTAGTACTTCATTGTGCAATATTTTTGAACTAAAAATAATGGGTATTTTTTTTTCATTTATAATATATTTTAAAATCTTCATTTTAATTGAATTTATAGTTAGTAGTTACTTCTTTGAATTCTAAATAATAATTGTTAAGGGGTTTTTCTTTATTTCGAACTTTTATTTTTTTATTTCCATTATAGAAAAAAAGTACTACTTGAACATATTTTGCATTATTAACATTATTGATTGTTTAAGTTCAAATGTATATATAATGTAAAACATAAGAAGGAATAACATGGCGATTTTCTCCTAATTTCGGACATTTTGATTCTGATGATTTTTTTGTAGTAATTTTAAAAAGTATTATTTTTAGTTCTTTAACTGAAGCATGTCCAATTGTTAACAATGTAGTATTTAGAAGGTACTTTAATTACTATTGCATTTAGACTTTCAATGACTATAAAAACCTTCTAAAATATTAAACATATCCAAAGAAATTATATCCAAACCATTATGTTGCCAATAAATTGTAGATAAATAAGAAATGTTGTTTTAAATTTAAAATATCAGTATTTTCTTTGTTTTATTTCTTTAATTCAATAGCATATTTGTCTTTTAATTTTTTTTTTTAAAATGTAAAACAATAAGGTATTTCATGTTATTTTAATATTATTCTAGTTTTTAACAGTTAAAACACTTTTATTGGTTTTTTATAATGTTTATTTAACGTATTTGGTATTTTATGTTAAAAAAATTAATTATGTAAATTAGAATTGTCCTTATTTAGGACATAATAGTACTAAGGTGAACATAATATCGGTTGTAAAAAAGAGTATTATTGTAATAACGTTTAAGATTTAAGTATTATTAAACAGATTTTCGTTTTTTTAACAAATGTTTAATAGATATATTAATACAAGTTTAATTCACAACTTCCTCAAATCATGAATAAAAAGACTTATTATAATATACGAAAAATTCGAGAGATGAATGATCTAACTCGAGATTATGTAGCCGGAGAACTGCAAATGAGTACTAGTGGTTATGGTAAAATAGAACGCGGTGAAATTGATTTGACTATTTCTAAACTTTATAAGATTGCTGCTGTTTTGGGAGTTTCAATTACTGACTTATTGTTTTTTGATGTTTCAACTCTTTTCAAGAATAATGTAAATGAGACCTCCGTACATCAAGCAAGTCCTGAAGCAAAAACTTTTTTTGATAAAGAACAGGTAGTTAATTTAGAAAATGTGAACCAATTACCGATAAATAAAAACAGGTGAATTTAAAAACACGAGGTTAGATTTATAATACTTTTTTTTTAATTTATGTTCCTCGCCTAAAATAGTGGAATTGTATTTTTAGAAGAAGAACCTTTTTTTAGAAAACAACTTTGTTTTTCATTTATTTATCTTAAATTAGCAATACAATTATCTTTTTGAAATTTAATCAAAAGAATTCTTCGAGGCTATGCCTCGGAGTCACTAGTTAAAGAGTAGTATATTTGTTTGATGAGTGTACCTGTTTTCAAACGGCATAATAAAAGTTTGTTACTTTATCATTTTAGTTTACCAGATAAAGTATCGAAGAAATGTTTTGTCTGAAGAAGTAGAAATAAGTTTGTAAAAACATTGCAGAACGGTTTGAAATTCATTTTATTGAAATTGGGGCAGATGAAAATCACGTTCATTTTTTGATACAAAGTCTACCAAAAATTTCTGTTGAAATCATTGTTATAACAGTAAAAAGTATAACTGCAAAAGAAATTTTCCGATTGCGTCAAGACGTTAAAAGTAAATTATGGGGTGGTAATTTTTGGACGAGTGGATATTATATAAATACAGTTGGTCAATATGGAAATGAGAATGTAATTCAGAAATACATTCAAAATCAAGGAGAAGAAAAGACTGTTTACAAATCATTTAACAAAAACCAGCTACGGTTAACTTTTGAATAACACGATACCTTTAGGCTCTGCCTCAGGGTTATTCATTATTTTCAATAAAAAAAATATGATTTATAAAAAAATAAAAGAAATAAGGTTGTTCAAGAATGTGACTGTTGACTTTGCAGCTTCGGAATTGGAAGTAAGTATTTCTGATTATTTGGCTATTGAAAATGGAACAGTTGATATGAAATTGTCTAAAATTTTTAAATTAGCAGTTATTTTTAATGTTTGTGCTTATGAATTTTTTGATGATACTGAATTTGGAAATAATTCGACTTGTATTAATGTAGGTACCTAGTTCCACAACGTTGTTGATGTGAGTTGATTTAATTTTGAGTCAAATTTAGGATTTTATTTTTAAATATAATTTCTTGATCTTAAAAAGAAATCAATTCGAATTTTGGGTCTAGTTTAAACTATTCTTTCATTTAGTATTAATTCATTTAGTAGTATTTGGATGCGCAAATAAAACCCGCAGTATTAGTTAAGCAACATTTTTAAAATTATTTTTCTGTATCCAGAATTCTTCAATGGTTTGTAATCTAAAGCGGAAAGCCTTCTTTTCGTGTTATAGCAAATTTCAATAATTTCAAATATAGCTCGTTTCATCTGTTCTTTTGATAGGAGTTTATTTCTATGAATTTGTTCTGTTTTCAAAGTCTTAAAAAAGCTCTCAGCTACTGCATTACCAGAATAATTCCCTTTTTGGCTCATGCTTCTTGTAATCATTTTATAAGATTCAATCACATTGGTGAACTTTTTACTAGCATATTGAACTCCACGGTCAGAATGAAATAGTAATCCTTTTTCAATACTTCGGTTTTTAACAGCCATTTTCCAAGCTGCCAACGAAGTTTCCCCTACATTCATTCCATTACTTAGACTCCATCCGATAATTTTTCTGTCATAAAGGTCTAAAACGGTTGTTGAATATATAAATCCTTCTTTTACTATAATTTAAGTAAGTCCGATACCCAAACTTTTGACGGTTTTGTAACTGAAAATTCTCTATTAAAAACATTGGGAACAATTAAATACTTATGCTTAGAATTTGTTGTAACCTTGAATTTCTAGCTTAATTTACTTCTTAAACCCAGTTGATTCCTATATTTAGCAACCGTAACTCTTGATATTTTATTACCCAGAGAAATCAACTCTGCCTTCATTCGTGGACTTCCATATCGCTGTTTTGAATCAAAATAAATGGAAGTTATCTTTTCTTTCACAAGTAAGACTCTTTGTTTTCGCTCTGAAACGGACTGACTTTTCCAATGATAATAACGTCTTTGTCCTGCTTGTAATACTTTGCACATCTTTTCAATCGGAAATATCTTTTCATTGTTTCTGATTAAAGTATAAATCATCGACCGTTTTTGGAAAAGATGTTTATCGCTTTTTTTAATATATCGTGTTCTAGTTCTGCGTCTTTTGAACCTACTTATAAGCTCTGCTATTCGTTCCTGTTCTGGCGTTTTCTTTTACAATTGCCGTTACCTGGAAAACTTCCTTGTCCAAACTCTTCATACTAATCATACTCTTTTCTCTATTTATTCAATTGTGGAGCTGTAACTCTTAATTCTCTAGCTAATTCTGAAATGTTAGGCCTCTCATAACTAAATTGGACGGTTTTCTCTTTAAAAGCACGGTCGTAAATTTTACGTACTTGTTTCATAAATTAAAATTAAGGTTTTTATTCTTAACTTTTTATACAGGTAAAGTTAGCAAGTCCAATATTTTGCAAATCTTGAAGTGCTATAATTTAATGGCTTTACAAACTCCCACAATTGCGTTGAATTTTCTTTACGTTCATTTGCCCAATTATTATAGTTCGGATAACTAAATTTAAATCTAATTTCTTTTGAATATTGTTTTGACTTAACGGTTTATTTCTATCCACGCAACCTCCACAATTTTGACATTGTCTATGAAGCCTCAACCTTTCAGGATTTCTATTATCAATAGTAACATTAAAAAAAGGATCATTACAACATTCGCCAAGAGTTGTAAGAATTAAATTATTGCAATCTACACATTGCAAGATATTATGAAATTTATGTGTAGAATAAATAATCGTTTTTTGGCTATTGCATCGAGAACATTTTTTCATCAAATAAATATTAATAATTTTCGGTTTTTTTTAAGGTTGTTGCTAACGTTATACCGCCTTGAGTTTGCTGGAAGTTCGTAACCGCTCAATTTTCCGTTTAACTAAAACTTGATGCGAAACGGTAATTCCACTAAATTTCAGCTAGCTCAAAGCAGTTAGGTGCTGGCATCTTTCAAATCTACTTTTATAACATCTTTACTATCTATTTTTCGTATTACTAAAGTTGCAACTTCTAACTGGTCTTTATGGTTGCCGAATTTCCAGTTTTCTAATTTTTTCTCGCCAAATAAATAATAACCTTTAGTTTCCAGGTGCTTCAGTAAATTATTTAATGAAAGAGATATTTTTATATTTTGTACGGTTATGAGTTTTTCATCGACTGATACTTCATGTACACGAGCGAGATGCCCGCGCCAGGGGAAATATATTAAAGTGGATAGTTCCCAGCAACGGGAATTGATTAATCGCCATTTTTCAAGTATCTAAACCAATAAAATTAACTGCAATAAATTATACAATATGTATAATTTTTATGTATATTTGTCTAATGAAATTTTGCTTAAATGGATGTAAAAATATTAAAAATCGATGGAAATGTTTTAGTAAATGCTAAAATTTCAGATTCAAAATTATTAAAAGTAAATCTTCCGTCAGTGGCAGATGGATGGAGATTTAATTTTAATAAACACTCGAAAAAGAAAGGTTTTGAAACATATATTTTGGTGTCTGAAGAAACTTCTGAAAAAATTGAAGGTTGTTTAATTTTTGAAATGAAGGAAAAGATTGAACCCTATATGGCTTATGTTGAAATTGCTCCTCATAACAAAGGAACGATAAAAGAATATGATAATGTTGCAGGTTGTTTAATTGCATATGCTTGTCGGTTAAGTTTCGTAAAAGGAGAAGGTGACTTTGAAGGCTATTTAGCATTTGATGTTTTTGAAGAACATAAAGAAGAGGAAATAAAACTAATGGCAGTATATTCAAAAAAATACAATGCTTTTAAGGTTGGTGATACCTCTATGATTATTCCACCTGAAGGTGGGCAAAAATTAATTGATGAATTTTTAAATGAATGAATATGAAAACTAAAGAAATTCAAATTGAAGATATTTGGAATGATAAAAAGAAAGGGGAATTAAAAAAAGCTATATTATCCCATTCTACTACTCAATCCAGAGAACGAATATTAAGCAATCGGTTACTTTCTATTCAGTATAAATTAGAAGATTATATTCGAAATGAAAGTGATGATACAGAGGTTTTAAAAATTCTTGATTTTGTTAAGATGTATTTAAAAGTCCTTAATCTTTCTAAAAAAAGATTAGCAACTTATTTTGAAATGAGAGATAGTAATCTTCATAAATATCTTTCAGGGGAAAGAAAATTAAATGCACAAGTAGCATTGAAACTTAGTACATTTTCTCATACTAAACCAGAACAATGGTATAAAGTTCAACTAAAAAATGAGATGATTGAGTTAAACAAAGAAAAAGCTAATACAAAAGAATATGAAAAATATGATTACCGTAATTTAGTAGAAGTATAATAATCAAAAAAATAAATCTGAACTCATTGTGAAAATATTTTTTTTTATGAAAAAAAATGGAAAGCTCTCTAACGAGGGCTTTTTTACAAAGAATCAGTCAAGACTTATGTGAAATTTGCTAAAGAAATATGATTTATAGAATACTAGATACTTGTAATTAGTAGTAAAAATAGTTCTATATTAGCTGAAATAATAATTCTAAAATGGAATCAAATCTGAGTGAAATAATAATTAATGAGAAAGGAAAAATACTTTTTTTTGCACTTCAACATTTTTAGATGACAAATCCAGAACATTAATAATTCAGGAAAATAAATGAGTATACCCATAAAGCGGTTAATCAAAATTTTTGTAATAATCAATTTTAATTTTTATAAATGAGTTCCGAAACTAGTGTATTTCAAATCAAGATATTGATCCTGTATTGAAGGCCGCTTTTGCCCATTTGTGGTTTGTTACCATACATCCCCATTTGAAGACGGTAACGGACGCATCACAAGAGCTATAACTGATATGCAACTGGCACGCGCCGACCAAAGTAAAAAACGATTTTATTCGATGTCGGCTCAAATCCAAGCTGAACGTGATACGTATTATGCTATATTGGAAAGTACACAAAAAGGTGATTTGGATATTACTGACTGGTTGGTTAAAAATCCCAAGATATCCCGTAAAGTAAAAAAAGCAACCCAGTTAAGAGGTTGCTTTTTTGTTTTTATTACAGTAAATACTAAACTTGTGGGCACGAGCGGGACGCATCGCGCTAACACCTGTTATACTTAATGCTCAAGCCAGCCTTTAGATTTGCAAAATAAATTATTCGTAAATTTAAAGTAATAATTTAAGATTAAGTTTACAAATACAAAACCAACATTATTTTTTCCTTAAAACCCCACTTGATTAAAACCGCCTTAAGTTTACATTATGATATCACGAACTTTATCGGACAAAAATCTTTCAGTAAAATCAGAATTCCAATCGTTATAATTCTGCAGAAGTAAAATAATATCTTCATCGGCTAAAGGAACTACTAGACCTCTACCGTCAGTAAAAGTATCTCTACATCTTTGTATAAATAAATCTTTATTTTCAAATTGTCGACATATAACAAATCCAACACGACCACGGTTAACTGAAAACCTACCTGAAATTTGATCAAGTTCTGGATTTGCAATGTCATGGCTATAATTTTTGCATTCTATATAAATGTAAGGACAAGGAATATTGTGGTTTTCAGACAATCTATGAAATATCCCATTTTTAGCCGCATTGTCAAAAGTAATATCTATTCTTTTGCGTCCGTTTAAAATTTCTCTTTCTTTAATTGGATTTAATAGATGCGGATAAAAAACTATTTCTAAAATGCCTTTGATAATATTGTGAAAATCAGAAGCTGAATTGTTGCCAGTTGGAATTGCTTGTAATCGTGTAACTAAGTTTTGAAGCACTTCTCTAATATTAATATCTGTAATCTCAATATTTGGTAAAGAATCAATATCTGTTGTATCCTTGAATTGTTGTAGAACTTCAGGGTGCTCTTGAGTAAATCTTCTAAGGAAATCTTTGGACTGAGGATTAATTTCTTTTAAACTTTTTTTGGTAACAAAATGTGCTCCATTATTTTTACGTTGAACTAATGCAGTTTGCAATCTTAAATGTTCATTTTGTAAAAATTCTAAAACGAAGTGATTGTAATATTTATCGGGTGTATATCCTTTGCTGTAAGAAACAATTCCTTTCGGAACAAATAATATTCTTTTTCCATTGACAACAAGCATATCTGTAAGTTCAGTTTGCCATTCATTTGCTTGTCGATTCCAAAAATAATCAGATGAAATACCGGGTGTTAAAGGGATATTATGAAAATTACATTGATTTTGGGTATAAGTTATCAAATGTGACGTTATTATGTTTGTTGCCATGTCTGATAATTTGTCTTTTCCGAAATTATCAACAAATAAGATGTTATCCTCAATATCTTGAATAAGCCCAGTTTGAATAGCTCTGCTTCTAAGCAAGCTATCATATATTTTATCTGTATCTTGATTTCCAACTCCACGACCTCTAGGATTTCCAACTGACATTCCCATACAAGTTGCATTTGGTTCATGAAGATGGTCAAATAGCTCTTTAGCTACATTTTCATTACCATTTCTGATTAAATCAATTACTTGCTGAAAAAAACTCCTAATGGTTAATGTCGCTTCAATTGACCAGTTATCTTGTTTTTTACTTAAGAAAAAAGGATCTATAAAAAGAGGTAAATCTTCATCAGGATTGATATCAACAAAATCAAGCTCAGCTTGTGATTTATTCAGATTGTAAATTTCACTTATCTTCATAGTATTTTCTTGTTTTATCATGGTCGTTGGAAAAATTGCCTACAACGTCAGTCTGTGAAAAAACTAAAATCTACCTCTTGAGATTCTCATATTTGAGATTTTTCTTTGGTAGCCCTCCGAATACTATCTAAATTTGAGGAGGTTTTTTCACAGCCTGACGTTCTGGTACTACAGCGGGTTTGGGACATTATTCGGATTTGCCAAGTCATCACAAATACAAAACCAACTTTCAATTAAACCTATTGCCCAAATCTGTTGTAGTAGTTGTCGTAAGCAGGTTTTATTAACTTTACACTATATTAATTTCTACAATCAATCATAATTGTTCCTGCTTGGCAGATATAAACATCATTAACTTTTGGATTCCCTTCATAATGTTCTTTCAAATCTTGTTTTAGTTCTTCGTATTCCCCACTTTCGACAACTTTTTGAATTTTAACATTTATAAGTCTTCCAACAGGCATGATTGTATATAATCCATCATTTGTTGTTTTTGAATGTTCTTGGATATTCCGCTGCAAAGGTCGCCACGATTCCGCTACAAAGTGCACCACGATTCCGCTGCAAAGTACACC
>NZ_RYDO01000024.1:0-14384 GCF_003984855.1 Flavobacterium sp. GSP6 | reverse complement strand
AGAAGAATTCTGGAAACAGAAAAATAATTTTAAAAATGTTGCTTAACTAATACTGCGGGTTTTATTTGCATATCCAAACAGTTAGTTACTTCTGTACCTCCTGCAATAAGATATGAATAATACAAATTATTCAGATTTTCATATCTGAAATAAAGAGTTTCAATAGGCTTTGGAAAAGTAATGTAATTACCATCTCTTGAAGCTGCATTAAATATTTTACTTCTCAAACTACTTACCACAATCCAATCATCAACAACTTTATTGTCAGTTGAATTAACTCTAATATTATCAACAAACTGCCCTGTATAAACAAGATGTTCCGGAATGAATAGTGTTGTTGGCATTTCAGAAGTGCTTGGTGTAATATCTATCAATTCACCTTGCGATGATTTCCAAATAGCATGTCTTTCAGTTTCGACAAGGAACTGTCCAAGAAGTACAGACCAACCATAAACAATTGAACCACCGTCTCGTTTTACTTTTTCATCAACATTAGGAAAACATTCAGAAGGTTTTGCATAAGATTCTACTCTTACTGGAACCATAACTTCTTTAGAATCACTGCCGATTTTCGCAATGAGTTCATTAATATATTTTACATCTTTTGCTGACATATCTATAATTTTGTAGTTCCATCAATCTCATTAATCAATGGGTTTAAATCTTCCAATTGTTCATTATATCGAGTTATCAAAGTAGTTGCATTTTCAGTCATATATACCTTTTCCATCTTTAAACCAGCAATATCATTTAGACAAGCTGTTGCTGCTGATGCCAAAGGAATAATACGATCATCTAATCTAAATTGACTTAAAACTTGTACAACTGGAAAAAAGAAATTTTTTTCAAGGATTATTGGATTATATTTTCCATCATTAAGATGTGGGTGTATATATGCCATAAACAAATCTCCCAATGGCTTATATCTGACATCAGTTGACATATCAAAATTCCCTTCTTTTTCCAGTTCTACACCATACATTGCAAATGCCCTGTTAAATATCTGTAAGTTTTTAGTAAGTGAAGTTGTGTATGTAGAAGTACCTTGTAAATATCTTTCAAACCTTTCTTTTATCAATTCAAATTGATGTACTAAAATACTAATATGTCCGTGGGTCTTATTTGAAATTTTTACAATCTTATGATACTCTTCTCTTTTAGTTTCATCCTTTCTAAAAAAAGGTAGTTTGTACCACGGTTTCCCATTTTTTTGTTCAATATATTTTATCAAGTCATTTTTATCGAGCGACTTAAATACTTCACCATTTATAGCCGAATAAATACTTAATGTTGATGGTGTTAAATCTTCTTTAGCTAATAATTCTTTAAAACTTTTTAATGATTCAATTTGCGATTTAATAGGATCTTCTAAACTTCTTAATTCTACAATCCATCTTTCTCCTGCCCTTTTAATTTTAATGGCATTAGTATATTTATCTAACAATTTATTAATCACAATACCCAGTAAGAGTGTAAATATTGGGAGTAAGTATTTAGGATAATCTGTCCCGCTTTCATCTTTAACTAAAATAATTTTTGCATCTCTCTTCGGTTCAATTGGAATTACAGTCTCTTTAGTACTAATTACTTTGGGTTTTATTGAATCAATTTTATTAACTGGCTTTGCAATTTCACTTTTAGAATTCCTTGAATCTAAAACACCTTTAGTTTTTTCATTTTTATTTTGACCAAATGAAATTGTAGAAGTAACAAGTAGTATAAGTATTATTTTAAAGATTCTCATAAGTAGTTTTTACATTTTGTCATGTTTATAAATTATGTGAGACATTGATTAGAAAATTCAAAATCTTCAATCTTGGAAGTCTTTTTTTAGTAGAGACTATTACGGGTTAACTCTATCTTCTTCCCATAATTTTTTAAATATACTTCCAAAATAATAAGCTTTGCTTTTTCCGTCAGATGGCCCAAGCCTTTTAACTGTTACATAACCTTTGAAATTGATGTTCGTTTTAAAATCTCTTAATTCTAAAATTGTTTCAAATAATTTATCATCAAACAGATAAGCATTCGCATTAACAAAATTTTCTTCTTCTGCACAGAGCATTAGTAACATACTTTTCATGAGACCATCTCTTCCTAACTTGACATATTCATCAAATTTTCTCGTGGCTTCTTTATTTCCAACAAACACAATATTTGTTAGAAATGTAGATGGTTTTTCTATGTCAATTGAGTATTCTACAATATCAATTTGCAATTCAAAATATTCGCCTCTTTTCCCCCAATTTATTGAAAAATCATAATAAATATTATCATCATCATTATTTACTCTTCCAGTAGTGTCATTTTTTAACCTTGAAACAGATTCAACAATTTTTTCAAAACCAGTTACAAAGTTTCCTCTAAAATCTGCATATAATTTATCCCGCAAGAATAAAGGAATTTCACAATCATCAATTAATACAGGCAATACGAGAACTCTTTTCTTTTCTAATTCTAACATAAGTCCAGTTGTAATTTCTCTTTTGCACCAATCTGATTCAACTGAATTTTTTGAAAGAACAACCATTAAAAATGAAGAATCTGTAATGGCATCTTGAATTTTATTAGTTATTGAATCACCTACATTCATTTCCCATCTATCAACAAAAATGGGAATTCTTTTATCAACGAGGCTTAAACCAAGTTTATCTACAAAGGCTCTGTCTTTGTGTGAATAGCTTATAAATATTGACATAATTACGTTTTTTAAGTTTTTGCTAATATATAAAACTTAAACCACCAAATACTAGCTTGTTTTAAATAGCTCAGATAACTAAATAAAAAAACCGTGTTGTAATTTTACATCACGGCTTTTTTTTATTTCAAATATTTTTTTACCTTTCCCTTGCATTTCGAGGTCTCTCTCCCGCATTAGAATTAGCTTACTATTATCCTCTTTAATTAAAGTCAAAATATCACTAAATGTGGGTATTGTAACAATAGTTAAAAAAGACTTTATTTACGAACTAGAATATATAGCTTGAAATATGGCATTGGTTAAAAATTGCCAAATGGATTGGCAGTAGATTTTAATTTGGTACAATAAATACGATGGCATTACCCATAAACATAGATGAATTACTGCACGGCAATACGGTCGAATGGGATCGAATTGAGTTAAAAAAAGGATGGAATCCGGAGGATATTATTCATTCTTTATGCGCCTATGCCAATGATATTAACAATTGGGATGGCGGGTATCTCATTATTGGAGTAGAAGAAGACAATGGAAAAGCCAAGTTACCACCCATTGGTTTACAAGTTCAAGAATTGGATGCCATCCAGAAAAAATTGATTGAGCTGGCTCATAAGTTAAGCCCTGTTTATATCCCTGTTTTTCAACCTTATTTAATTAATGAAATCCATATTCTAGTTGTTTTTGCTCCCGCTGGAGATAACAGACCCTACAAAGCTCCAATTAGTTTAAGTGAAAAAAGGACGGAAAGAGCAATGTATATTAAACGTGGCTCGAAAACGGTAAAAGTTAAAGATGGTTCTGATGACGAGAGAAGACTCATTGAACTCACGGCACGCATCCCATTTGATGACCGAATCAACCAAACAGTCAAATTAAATGATTTGAATTTACGTTTGATTCAAAACTATTTAAAAGAAGTGATGAGCTCCTTGTATGAAGAAAGTACAAAGATTCCATTCTCCGAATTATGCAGACATCTAATGATAGCCAAAGGTTCTGAGGAACTGTTGAGACCTACAAATGCCGGTTTGCTTTTGTTTAATGAAAACCCAGACAAATTCTTTTCAGGAGCGAAAATCGATTTGATTATCCATAAAAATGAGGTTGGAAAAGACTATACCGAAAAAATATTCACTGGCTCTATTGTACAGCAGATTAGGGATGTTTTGCAGTATTTTAAAACCAATATTGTAGAAGAATTGGTGGTTAAATCGGCTAGGCAAGCGGAATCAATACGCTTTTTCAACTATCCTTTTCAGGCCATAGAAGAAGCCGTAGTCAATGCGGTTTATCATAAAAGTTATGAACGAGAAAATCCCGTGGAGATTCAAATACATAAAGATAAAATTGAAATATTGAGTTTCCCTGGACCTATGCCACCTATTACCCAAGCTATGCTAAATAAACAAAGGGTAGTAGCACGAGATTATAGAAACCGCAAAATGGGTGGATTTTTAAAGGAATTGAAACTCACGGAAGGCAGAGGAACTGGATTGCCTATTATTCACAAAAGTTTAGAAGAAAACGGTTCGCCTCCGCCCATTTTTGAGACGGATGAAAACAATGCTTATTTTTTGTGTATTATTTCCATTCATCCACTTGCAAATTCCATCTTAGTCTCCCAAGATGAACTAAGAAGAGACGAAGATAACACTCTTAAAATCAATGAAATAAAAGACATAAATCGCTATCTTAGTCTCTCTGTCTCTGAATTGGGAGACAAAGACAGAGAAGTCATAAGAGCAAGGATTAATAATACAATTAAAAAGATTTTACACTTTTGTGCAGAGCCAAAATCAAATGATGAAATATTTGAGAAAATTGAGCTTTACAAAAATACCAAGAATCATAATCATCATATAAAACCACTCCTAGAAATTGGGTGGTTGAAACAAACGATACCTGATAAACCCAGAAGCAAAAACCAAAAATATTACACCACTGATTTAGGTAAAAAATTACTCGCAATAATTGCAATAGATAGCAATTCCGGAATTAAAAGAATTCCAGTAGCGTCTTCAAATATTGCCTCTGTTGGCTATGATGTAGAAAACAAGATTTTGGAAATCGAATTTCACCACGGAGCAGTTTATCAATATTTTGATGTGCCGGAAAAGGTGTATGAAGAGTTGATAAATTCTTCTTCTTATGGAGCATATTTTACGCACGAAATCAAGGAAAAATATAGTTATAACAAAATCAATTAATATGAAAAGACAATCAGTAGAATCCTCAAACTTGGCATCCATTGGTTATGATGCAGAAAATGAAATCCTAGAAGTACAGTTCAAACACGGTGGTGTTTATCAATATTTTGATGTTCCCGAAAATGTCTATGAGGAATTGATGAATGCAGATTCACACGGTCAATATTTTGATAGAAATATTAAAAAAGCAGGATATGAGTTTCAAAAAATGTAGTTATGGAAAGATATAGAAATTCAGGTGGGGATTCAGGTGTTTCCGCCTATGAAATAGGTTCTGATTATATCATTGTGAAATTTTCAGGGACAGCTAGAACTTATAGATATAGTTATCGGAAAGCTGGACAAAAACACGTAGAGTCTTTAATGCAACTTGCGCAGAATGGTAATGGATTGAACAGCTACATTAATAAACACGTAAGAGATTTGTATGATAAATAAAATCGAGTACTTAAAAGATTTTGGCATTTACAAGAATTTCAATTGGAATTCTATATCAAGTATTGAAGATTTCAAGTATAAGAACATCATTTATGGCTGGAATTATTCAGGTAAGACTACATTCTCTAGGATCTTTAGCTCGTTAAGAGATAAAGAGATTTTTAAAGACTTTAACAATGGTGATTTTAAAATCATCACAACAAATGGGAATTATGATAAGACTAATTTAACTCAATTCCCATACAAAGTATTGGTATTTAATAGTGATTACATTAAAGACAATTTGAAATGGGATTTTGACGAAGAAATTAATGCTATCTATTTTGAAGTTGGCGACAATGCAAAACATACAAAAAGAATTGAAGATTTAGCAACTTTAATTATCGAGATTGTTGGTTCAGATAAGGTTGTTGGAAAGAGAAATAAATTCCAAGACTCTTTAAATGAATATAATGTATTTGAAGATTCATTATTCTCAATTGAAGCAAAAAAAATAAAGGATGAACATTTTATAAGTTTAATAAATTTTACAAAGGCAGATGTAAGGAAAATTAAAGATCAAATTAGCAACAATATTGATTCAAATGTTATAAAAGATAAAAAAAAACTTTCCAAAGTAAGTAAAGTAATTAAAATCGAAGAACCAAAGTCAGAACTAGATTTTGTTGAATTCACGGATAATATCACAAAAATAAGTGATTTGGCAAATGAAATTTTAAAATCTTCACCTACAAAATCCGAGGTAATTGAGATATTAGATAAGAATGTAAATGTCTATAATTGGGTAAAAAACGGTTTGGAATTTAATACTAAAAATGAGAATTGTCTATTTTGCAATAATCCTATATCAGAGGACAGATTTAACCTTTTGACAAATTACTTTGAAAACCAAGCTTCAAAATTAAGGCTAAAAGGTCAGGAATTATTTGAACAACTTGACAAGGAAGAGGAATCAATTATCGAGATTAATTTCCCGAATAGTACAAATGATTTAAACGAAGGTTTTCAAGATGAGTACAAGGCATTAAGAAAACAACTCGATAAATTGTTGTCTTCTCACAAATCATACATAAAAAAAATAAAAAACAAGATTCAAAGTAAATTAGCTAATAATCTTTATACCTCACTACCTGAAATTGAAAAATTCAATGTAACTCCTTTAAAAACAAAGTTTGAGGAACTCAATAAGCTTATCAGAACCAATAATGAGTTTACTTCTAATTTCTCTAAAATAATTGCATCTGAAAGAGAGAAATATAAAAAGCATTTAGTTTCAACATTTTTGAAATCTTCGAAGTATTTAACTAAAGAAAGAAAATTTAAAACAGCTCAAATTGCCATTCAGAAACTTGACGGCGTAGTGAATGGGTATATTAAAGAGATTGAGAGACTTAAGGCTCTCAGATTAAGTGACTCTGAAGGATGTGCACAGTTTAATTCATTTGTTCAAAGTTTTTTAAGTAGAGATGATATTGAAATTAAACCGAATGAAGCGACTAAAAAATTTATTCTTAAAAGAGGTTCTGAACTCGCTAAAAATTTAAGCGAGGGAGAAAAAATGGCAATTTCATTTTCTCACTTCCTTGTTACGCTAAAGAGTATAGAGTTAAAAAACGAACTAAAAGAGTATATTATTTTTATTGATGATCCAATATCTAGTTTGGACGGGAATCATATTTTTCAAATCAACTCATTATTAAAAGAAACTTTTTTTGTGCAAAAACCTGACCCAAATCAGCCTAATCAGCTACAATGGGAGTTAAAATGTAAACAAATCTTTTTTTCTACTCACAATTTTGAATTTTTCAATTTATTAAAAGAAATGCCTGTCTCGAAAACAGGTTTTAGATATTCTTCAAATGCTGTAAAAAGCAAAGAATCCAGATATTTTATTTCTCGTAATATAGCAGATTCTCACATAGAAAAATTACCAGAAGTCTATAACTCATATTCTTCTGAATATCATTATCTGTTTAGTGAAATTGTAAATTTTAATGATTCTGCAAATCAGCCAACCTACCCTAAATTACTATTGATGCCAAATATTCTTAGAAGGTTTTTAGAAATGTATACACTAACACAATATCCAAGTTCTGACGAACTAGATGGAAGAGCAGATGTTGTTTTTGGGAAAGCAATATCTAAGCGAATTTGCAAGCCATTTCATTATTTTAGCCACTTTAATAATATTGATAGAATTGGGAAACAAAGTGAATTAGTGGCCGATATTAGTAGTGCTTGTAGAACATTAATTAAATTTCTCGAAGAAAAGGAAGATAAAAAACATTATCAAGCTTTGAAAAAAGCAATTAGTATATAAATTTATGGCGACAATAAAAATAAATCAGCAGTTACGAAGAATCGAAATCAAAGAATTTGAAATCGAAAATCAAATCGTTTTCAATTACTTTGATAATCTTCCAGCTAGTGAAAGAGATGATAAATTGCTGCGAGCTATTTACATTGGAGTGTTGGCACTTATGGAAGACCGTATTTCCTCTTTTCTTTCAAAAACATCCAATGAGTTAGGAACAGAACTCGAAAGTTTGAAAATGATTTTTGAAATGAAAAAAGAACTGTTCTATAAATCAACCATCAAAGGCGTTTTGGCAGAAGATGAAATCGCAGAATTTTTAAATCAATATTTTCTAGATAAGCGATTAAAAGACCGTGCATTTTTAACGGGTAACACAGCGGGTATTCTTCCAAAAAACAAAACGGGCGATATCATCTGTGAAGTAAACGGCACACCAGATTTGAAAATTGCCATCGAATGTAAATTTGACAAAAGCGTTCGTTTAGGCGACATTGAAAGCAATGATATTTTTACTCGAAAGTCTGATACGGCTTGGAGTCAGTTGATAGAAGCGCAGGCCAACAGGGACAGCAAAGTAAGTTTGATTGTATTTGATATTTCCTTGGTAGAAAATTCCATTCTAAAGAATTTCGAGAATGTAGGTTACATTCCAGGAGTTGGTTTTATTGCCATTATCAATTCACAAAAAGGAGATTACAGCAATTTAGCCATTGCGTATATGTTGGCTCGGGACATTGCCTTAAATGCAAGAGAAGTAGAACTCGACAAAGATATTTTGGCAATGATGGTAAACCGTATCATCAAAGACATTAACGAAGTATTGACGATAAAATCACTGGTTCAAAACAACATTGACAACAACAAAACAATTTTAAAGCAATTGGAAAAATCAATTTTACTTATGGAATTCAACCAAGCATATTTGAAACGCTTTTTGGGTCAAGGAACATTAACCAAGAAAGACTTATTAGACTTTTATTCAGGCGAAGATGTAAAAGATAAGTACCGTTTAATTGAAAAGGAAATTAATGAACTATAGAGAAGATTTTTGTTTGCGTAACACTACGCAATGTGTAGTGTTGCGCCCAGCTGGCTTGAGCATTAAGTAACACAAGTGCTGGCGCGAGCGTCTCGCTCGTGCACGCAAGCCGAGTTTTTACAGTAATATAAACAAAAGCAACCTCTTGACTGGTTGCTTTCTTGTTTTAATGGAAATTTTGTAATTTTCAATTCATAGAATAAATATTTTTCCCACTTAAAATTAAGTTCTTAATTCCAGAATCACACACGAGACTGTTTTTACTACTATTCTAAAATTATAGATTTTAGAGCTTAAGCAAAGCTGTAATAACAATAGAGTGGTATGAAATAATTGGGCTTCTCATCTAGTATTGTGTTTTTTTGCTCTTTATCTGAGAAGGAAGTTTTATGAGTACATAAGGAATTATTTTTATAATGATAGCTGGAGAACTAGAAGAAAGAAATGAAAAATATCCCGCATTAGAATTAGCTTACTATTATCCTCTTTAATTAAAGTCAAAATATCACTAAATGTGGGTATTGTAACAATAGTTAAAAAAGACTTTATTTACGAACTAGAATATATAGCTTGAAATATGGTAAAACTTAAAAAAAGCGTTACCTGTTGATGTTATTTACAAGTTGGGTGCAAGCCTACCAAAAATGAACGAAATAAATAATAATATTATGGACGAGAATAGTACTAAAATTTTAATAGCAATTATTGCTGTAATAGCATCTATTATTGGAGGTGTTTCATTTTACTTAAAGAAAAAAAGGAAAAATTATAGTGTTAACCAAGAAAACATCAATATAACTGGTAATGATAATAAAATTGTTGGCGGTGATGATAAATCTGGCAAATAAATATGTACACAAATAATAGCCAAAAAGATATTGACATTAATGGAGACCATAATAAAGTTATAAAGGGAGATAATTTTGAAAGCCATTACTATGGAAGTAATAAAGGAAAACTTTCAAGCTTATTTTTTGCCTTAAAATCACAATTTGAAAATTCCGAAAATTTAGAAGAAATAAAAATAATTTCAGAAAGTCTAAGCAGATACTTAAACCCTAAAGATACATTAGGTCTAGAAGCTAAGCTAAAACTACAAGGGAAAGAACATTTAGAAGAGGATTTCTCTGAGCTGAAACAAATGTTTTATAAAAAATTATTAAAATACCAAAATTTTGAACCAGCCCAAGAAATATTTACTTTCATTTTATCTATAATATTGTCAAAGTATCGAAACTTAATTAAACCGATGATAAGAGAAAATACAAGTGAAAAAGATATTTTAGAATGTATTGCTGACAAGATAATTCAACCTTTAACAATATTGATTGAAAGAGAAGGATGTGATGACATTATGGGATTGAATTCAGAAGACATTGAAGGAATGTACCATTTTTTAACTGGGAATTGCCACATAAATTGGAAATTATGATAATATACCAACAAGCTTTTGATTTATATCATACAATATATAGAATTATAAATATTCTCGGAAATTTCAAATATGCTGATTCAATAGAATTAGACAGATTAAGAATTTGGGACTATTATTTATTATTTCCAAATAAGCTTAAATCTATTAGCCTTAAAAGAGAAGAGAAAGACATAAAAAATTTAATAAACAATTATATTTCTAAAGAGCAAAATCCTTATGAAATAATATTAAACGATAGAAAAATGTTAGAAAAAATCCTTCCATTTCAGATGGGAGCTTTAAAATATTTAGCCTCAATTGGATTAATTGATAAAGACTATTTAAAAAACAATAGAATATCAAAGATTTCAGATGAAGTTCTTCTAGAGTTAAGACAAATTACTGCGGAACTTACACCTCAAGAAAAAAATACAATTAGTTTATTAACAGGACATTTTTTCTACGTACCATTGATAGGTAAAGATGGATTAAAAAGTCGAAGTAATTTATTAGATAGTAGATATGATGCATAACAACCTATTTTTAAACAGATTAGTAATCCTGACACAAAATGGAGACATTGCTTACGATGAAAAATATCACCGAGGTGTAAATATAATACGCGGAGATAACAGTAGTGGAAAATCAACAATTTCTCATTTTATATTCTATGTATTAGGCGGTGCTTTTAATGATTGGGTTAAAGAAGCGAGAAAATGTTCAGTAGTTTATGCTGAAGTTAATTTAAATGGAGCAATCGTGACTTTAAAAAGAGAAATTATTTTTAATTCTGACGGTATAGCTAATAAATTACAATCTATTGAATTCTATTGGAATGAATATGAAAATGCAAAACTAAATATTGAAGGTTGGCAAAAATTTAATTTCAGTAAAACAGATGATAAGAAAAGTTTCTCAGAAGTTTTATTCGATAACTTAGAAATTCCTGTTGTAAAAGGGGACAATAATATTACAATGCATCAAATTTTAAGATTGCTGTATATTGACCAAGATTCACCAACAAACTCACTTTTTTTGTATGAATTTTTTGACACAACATTAACTCGAGAGACTGTTGCAGATTTGCTTTTAGGAGTTTATAATCAGGATTTATATGATAAACAACAAAACTTAGAAGACTCTAAAAAAGAATTTGACTCCTTAAAGTCTGAAATAACAGTAATAAAAAAATTTATTCCGAATAAACAAGATTTAATTCCACTTCATATTGAAAATAGAATAAGTAATAAAGAAGTTGAATTTGTAGATATAGAAACAAAAATATTTAGTTACAAAGAAGATAATAAGAAAGTTAATTTTTCTAAAAAATCACAACTTGAATTTGAATCACTTCATAATGAATCTTTAATACAACGTTTAACTGTCAAAAAATTAAATAGCAAAATAAGAAACAATCAACTTGAAATAGAAGATACAATATTCTTTGTTAATGCTCTTGAAAACAAATTAACTGCTGTTAAAAACTCAATCAAAACAAGAGAGTATTTAGGTAAATTTTCTCTTGATAATTGTCCTGAATGTTTAAAACCAATTATTAAAGCGGAAACTGATAACACTTGTAGTCTATGCAAAACTGAAATAGAAGATAGTGTCGGTGTAGCAGAAGCAAGGAAAATCGAACAAGAAATATATTTTCAAATTCAAGAATCAAAAAAAATAAACATAAAAAAAGAAAAGGAACTAGTCGAATTTATAGCAAAATTAGAATTTGAAAAGGGGAAGTTGTTTCAATTACAACAACGAGTTAATCAATCCTTAGCAGATGTAAGAAGTTTCAGAGACGAAAAAATTGATAAATTATTTGAAGACAAAGGATTTGTAGAAGGAGAAATAATACAGCTTCGAACGCTTTTAGAAAATGCAGAAATATACCAATCTAAAAAAGCAAGATATGATACTTTAAACTCACTAATTGTTTCACTTAATTTAGAAATTAAGAACTTAAAAGGTGAACAAGAAAAACTAAAAATAGCAATAAATCACAAAATTGAGAAAATCGGAGTTTATTTGCTTAATAACGATTTAAAAAGACAAAAAGACTTTTTTGAAGCAAAAGAATTTCATATTGATTACCGAAATAACCTTGCATTTATATCAGACAAAAATGCAAAGTATTCAGCTAGTTCTAGTTTTTATTTAAAAAACTCTGCAAGGTTTGCAATTTTTTTGGCTTCACTATCTATTGATAAAATGAGACTTCCTCGTTTCATACTTTGTGATAATATGGAAGATAAAGGTATTGAATTAGTACGAGTACATAATTTTCAAAAAATTTTAATAAACTATTTGGACGAATTTGATATTGAAAATTATCAAGTAATATACACAACATCTTTCATTCCTAAAGAATTGAATAACTCTAAATATTGTGTTGGGAAATTCTATACAGAAGCAAATCCGAGTTTAATAAATGTATAAAAAGCCAGCACCTAACAGCGAAGTTTTCGTTGCGTGCGCAACACGAACAATGAAAGCTGTCTTGAACGGAACTAGAGGCAGATAAAAAGAAAATAATTTTACACTAAATTATCTATATTTAATTTTTAACTAACAAAAAAAGCTGCGCGTGGAGGAAATTAGATATACTGACGTTGTGCATAATTTTAAGTAAAACCGTATAAAATCATGATAATTGGAATCTCATCATTTTGCTGGCATTGTTTTAATGAAACTTCACAGACAAAAGAAGATTATGAAAAACTAAAAAAGGAGCTGCTTTCTGATGTCGATTATGAAGTTGAACTTAATGATGAAAATTTATATGAATTTATTTGCCCTAAAAATCATCGTTCATTAACACAACTTCAAGAACAAAAATTCGAAATATTATTTGACATTGCTTCATTAGCCTTAATTGATGGATATACAAAAGAAGCCGTTTCTAGTTATTCGAGTTCACTTGAAAGATTTATCGAATATTGTATTCTTATATTTTCATTAAAAAATTCGGTTACTATCGAATCTTTCATTAAAACATGGAAACAAATGGCAAATCAATCCGAACGACAACTTGGAGCATTTTTAATTCTTTGTTTGCAAGAAGGAATGTCAAATCGAATAGAAGAACCAAGGTCAACATTCAGAAATAAAGTAATACATAAAGGTTATATTCCGTCATCGAAAGAAGCTATAGATTATGGTCAATACATAATGTCATTTATTCAAAACACTCTTAAAGATCTAAATCTAACAAGTAATGAATATTTACAGCAGGCGATGCGTATTCATCTAACAAAAAATGGAGATAGACTACCAGAAAATGTGCGTTTAGCAAATGCATCTATGCCCACTATTATAAGCTTAAGAAGTGTACATGACAAAGATTACGGAAATATTTCGTTAATCGATGCCCTTAAGTCTGTAAAAGAAAATGGATTTTACAAACACTTTTATAGAAAGAAAATCCAATAAAAATCTACTCAAAAGAAGTCACTATTTAGCGGAACCGCAGGTAGTTAAAAGTGAATAAATTTTCGGTTTTCCCCCAGCTGGCTTGAGCATTAAGCAACACAGGAGCTGGCACGAACGTCTCGCTCGTGCGCACAATCAAAATCAATTAAGAGAAGTAACCCGCTTCACGAAGTGTTCGGCTCTATGCTTCGATATAAATTTCAACTGTTTACGGAAAACCGTATTCATTTAGAAGTTTAACATTGTAAATTTCAAAAAAATTAAATCTTAAAAAAAATGGGAACAACAGTTATGAAAGTATTAATATCATATGATGTTAGTGCAAAAAATCCAGAAGTAAAAGCTGCACTGCTAGCATTAAATTATTATGATCAATTTACATTAGGAACTGCTTCAAGAGTTTATCATTTACCCAATACAACTTTATGGCATCAAACAAAATCTTCTGATCAAGCAATGTCAGACATGAAAAAAGTTTGTGCCGATTTAAAAGTTACACTTGAAAAAGCAGTAGCAGTAAAGGCAGATGAATTCGTAGGATTATAATATGAACTACTCTTCGGAGTGGTTTTTTTGAAGCTTTTTTTAACAAAACAATTAAAATGTGAAATATGATAAAAATTCTAATTCTATCAATCTATTTATTTATAATAATTGGTTGTTCTCCTAGTAAAAATGAATTGTTTAAAGAAACTGATTCTTTCGTAGAATCGTTGCAGACAACATATAAAAGTTATGGAATTCTTGGAGGTTCAGAACTAGATATTCCGACGAAAGTACACCACCCATTCCGGAGCAAAGTACACCACGATTCCGCAACAAAGTGCGCCATTTAT
>NZ_RYDO01000023.1:0-19043 GCF_003984855.1 Flavobacterium sp. GSP6 | reverse complement strand
ATTCATAATTGTAACTGACTTTTCTTTCCATAAAAATACCCCCAGATAATGTCTAATTATTTGGGGGCAGTTCAAAACGAGACGGTTTTTAAATATAAAAATGGTTTGGTTAATAGCGTATTTTAAATTGAATTAACTGTTCAACATTACTGGCATTACAAGCATCGTTACCGTTTCACCTTCTTCTAATCCATCAACAGGAGTTAGAATTCCGGCTCTGTTTGGCAATGACATTTCAAGCATAATCATATCCGATTGTAAGTTAGTCAACATTTCAGTTAAGAAACGAGAATTATACCCTATTTGCATATCATCACCTTGATAATCACAAGTCAATCTTTCTTCGGCTTTGTTTGAATAGTCAATATCTTCAGCAGAAACATTCAATTCAGCACCTGCTATTTTCAAACGGATCTGGTGTGTAGTTTTATTCGAAAAGATAGCAACACGACGTACAGAACTCAAAAATTGAGAACGGTCAATCATTAATTTATTCGGATTTTCTTTTGGAATTACTGCTTCGTAATTTGGATATTTTCCATCAATCAAACGACACATTAAAACATAATTATCAAAAGAAAAAGTAGCATTCGAATCGTTATATTCAATTTTTACTTCAGCATCCGAAGTACCAAGAATATTTTTTAAGATATTCAAAGGTTTTTTTGGCATGATGAAATCAGCCACCTGAGAGGCGGTTACATCGGTACGCGCATATTTTACTAATTTGTGTGCATCAGTTGCAACAAATGTCAATCCTTGTGGCGAAAACTGAAAAAATACACCAGACATTACCGGACGTAAATCATCGTTTCCGGCCGCAAATATAGTTTTACTTATAGCAGTTGCCAAAACATCAGCAGGAACAAGCGTTACAGATGGGTCGTCTAAGTTAACCGATTTTGGAAATTCATTTCCAGGAGCATAAGCCAACGCATATTTACCAGAATTAGAACTGATTTCTATCGTACTGTTTTCTTCAACTGTAAAAGTTAAGGGTTGTTCAGGGAACGTTTTAAGGATTTCCAAAAGTAATTTTGCAGGCACAGCAACGCTTCCTTTACTTTCTGAATCAATTCCTAAAGTAGCAGACATGGTTGTCTCTAAATCAGAAGCAGAAACTGTTAGCACATTATGGTCTAAATCAAATAAAAAATTATCTAAAATAGGCAAAGTATTACTGCTGTTGATAACGTTACCTAAAACCTGTAATTGCTTCAATAAGTACGAACTCGATACTATAAATTTCATCTGTTTTGTTTTATTTTTTAAGGTATTTCTCTAAATTCGAAATACGTTACATTTTACAAATATATCGTAAACTATTCTAGTTTCGAAACTTTTTTATTAACATCTATTTGCTGTATTTTCTTTTTCGAAGAAAAGTAAATAAGATCCCAAAAAGTACCAAAATAAGAATTGGAAGCCCGATAGTTAGGATTTGTGTTCGGGTATAGTTTTCATAAACTTTTTCTTTATCCAATAAAGGTAAATCAAGATCTTTGCTTCGAATGTTAATAAGTCCTGTATCATCGAGTAAATAATTCACGCAATTTATCAGGAAATCTTTATTATCATACAAATTTCCAGACCTTTGGTCATAACCCAATTCTACGGGTTGAAAGTTTTTATCCAATTGGTTTTTTATCAAATCTCCATCCGAAATCACAATCATTTTGTTCTCTTTTCCTGTCGTTTGAAATGTTTTTTGTTTAAATGGTAACACTCGATTTTCAAACATAGAACGAAACGAACCTTCCAATAAAACAGAAAGCGGAATCTTTCCTTTGTTCAAGTAATCATTTGGCGAAGTTTCTTCGGCAACACTATTCAGGTTGATCTCTGTTGGAGTTCCTATTTTTTTCGAATATTGAGACGATTCCAACAGAATAGTTTTCTTAATTCCATTTTTCAAAGTATCGATTGGATTCGCAAAATCAAATTTGATTCCACCTAAATTTTTAACTATCGGATGTACACTATTTGGATACACTTGTGGCGCAAACTTCCAGTTGAATTCCTGAAATTGTGTCGCACTTCCTTGTTCTCCAGTGGCTAGTTTTATGGGGCTTCCCTGTTCGTCTTTTACTAAATCAGGATTGATTCGGATGCCGTATTTAAAGAACATATCATTTAAATTTAAATCTCTTGGATACGCTAAAGTAGCTCCTGAAGCATTGTACAAACTGTCCATTTCAGCCGTAACTTGGTCAATCAACCATAATGTTTTTCCCCCGTTGATGATAAATTGATCCAAAACTTGTTTCTCCGCATCGGTAAACGTTTCAGTTGGTTTAGCGATAACTGCCAAGTCATATTTTTCTAAAGCTTCTAAACTTCCAATCGGATTTTTGGCAACCGAATCTAAAGTAAAAGGACCAATATGGTAACTTTCGCGCACTTGCAAAAGAAATTTAGCCATCATGATATCTTGCAATTCACCGTTTCCTTTGATAACAGCAATTTTCTTTTGTTTGGCTTTGGTAATTTTATTCAATCCTTCAGCAATAGAATATTCCAAATGCTGAACAGATCCAATGACTTTTTGGGTAGTTGTAGCTCCCATAATATTTTTCAACAAGGGGATATTAACTTCTTTATTGTCATAAACGGCTGTGGCCCACGGGAAAACCATCGCTTGAGATTGCTTTCCTTTATCGTCAACGGTTATGTTTATTGGCGTAAGCCCTTTTCGATACAAGTCTTTAATATTGTCCATGCTGGCGTCATCATTCTCCAATGGATCTACGAATTCAAAAATAATATTGGAGTTATAGGCCTGAAATTCTTCCAGTAATTGTTTCGTTTCTTGTTGTAAACGCTTGAATTCAGCCGGTAAATCACCTTGCATATATACTTTTATAGACAACGGATTTTGGACTTGCTTTACGATAGTCAAAGAAGTAGGAGAAAGAGTATATCTGTTGTCTTTTGTTAAATCAAAACGATGAAAAAAGGAATTTCCTATTACATTCGCAAGAACTACAAGGACAAGGACAATCAATACTGATTTTAGGTTGTTTTTCTTAGAAGTAGTCATTACGATTTGAAAGATTTTAGATTATAAACAGTAAATGAAAGAAAGACAACGGTTATACTGGTAAAATAAAGAATATCTCTGGTATCTAATACGCCTCGGCTCATGCTTTTGAAATGATCTTGCATTCCTAATGACGCGATTATGGAAGATACATTTGGAACAACAGCAGCTAACCCTTCAAACCCAAAATAGAAGAAAAAACATAAAAATACGGCAATAATAAATGCCACAATCTGGTTATCCGACAATGTTGAAGTGAATATCCCAATGGCAGAATAGGCTGCAATTAAGAATAATAATCCAAAATAAGAACCAATTGTGCTTCCCATATCAATATTGCCTTCCGGCATTCCTAAACTCGAAATAACGGCTACATAGATGAAGGTTGGAATAATTGCCATGACAATTAAAAGTAAAGCACCAAAAAATTTTCCGTTTACAATTTGCCAAATACTCAATGGCTTCGTCAGCAATAATTCTATTGTTCCTTGTTTTTTTTCATCCGAAAAACTGCGCATGGTTACTGCAGGAATCAAGAATATCAAAATCCATGGCGCTAAGGTAAAAAACGGAGTCAAATCAGCAAATCCGGTATTCAAAATATTATAATCTCCTTCGAAAACCCAAAGAAACAATCCATTAATAATTAAAAAAATGGCAATAACTAAGTAGCCGATGGGCGAACCGAAAAAGGATTTTATCTCTCGTAAAACTATTGATTTCATGTTTTATTTTTTGTTTAAAGTTTAAAGTTTTTTTAGTTTAACGTTGCTCAACTTTAAACTAAAAAACTTTAAACCAAAGTAACTAATTTATCCACGCTCCACGCTTCTGGTTTGTCGTTGAATAATTTCTTGGTGAATGTCCAAACATCGTAAAAAAGTTCGGAATTTCGGTAATTTTCTAAATCGGCTTCGGTTTCCCAATAACTATAGGTAAAGAAAATGCTTTTGTTGTTTTTGTCCTGATACAATTCTAAGAAACGATTACCGGGCGCATTTCGTATTTTATCTTTCATTAATTCAAAATTTTCTAAAAAAGCAGGAATATTTTCCTCGTGAAAACTCAATTTTACTATTCGTACAAACATTTAGATTTATGATTTTAGATTAAAGATTTTAGATTTTTAAACTGATTACTGAACACTGCTATCTGAATATTATATTTATTATATCTCTATAATTCAATCCCAATAAGCTATTCGCTGAACCTACTTTAGAAGGATTGCTTCTGAAAATTGCAATTTCAAGAAAACCGGCTTCATTGAAAATGGCTAATTTTTCTCCTTCATACGATTTAATCGGATATTTATCGGAACTGGCAATTGCGGAATAATTGGGCAAAATTGTTTTGATATTTTTAGTTTTCAAAACAATTTCATACGCCCTTCCTTTGGCGACTTCAATAAAATATTTTTTAGTGATATTTGTAATTACATTCCCAAAATGATCAATGTAAATCACATGACCTTTTAATGAATTCCCATCATCCGAAATAGTGGCTTGCAGATTTGTAACTTGCTTAATAGTGTGTATTTCTTTACCAATGACGTTCATCAAACCCCCTTTGGCTAAATGGCAGGCTACTTTTACAAACACATCAAGATCAGCCGCATCACTCGGTAAACGATCATGAATATTGATTGCCACCATTTTTTGCGGAACAATTTTTTGCGAAAGCATGCTTAAAATACCATTATCAGCAGCAATAAAATAATGATCATTCCATTGCATCACAATATGTTGGTTTTCCTTATTGGCTTCTATATCCACACCTATGAGATGAACCGTGCCTTTTGGAAAGCTAGCATATGAGGCACTAATTGCATAACTAGCTTCTAACGTGTTAAATGGATCAATATCATGTGAAATATCAATAATTACAGCTTCGGAATACTCAGACAAAATTTTCCCTTTCAGCGCACCTACAAAGTGGTCTTTCAAGCCATAATCGGTAGTTAGGGTAATTATTGACATAAATTTGTTTATAACTATTGGTGTTTTGTAAACCTAATTTTCATTAAATTTGAGAAACGCAAAGCTAATAATAGTAAATTCAAAAAAGCAAAAAACAAAAGACAAATTCAAATTAATACTACAATTATTCGCATTGATAACAAATTTATTGATTTACTTAATTTAATTTAAAAACAACCTCATTTGAACGAAAGAATAATCGAGCTCATAGACATCGCTCCAACAGACTTTTGGGGCGCTCAAGACACTCATCTTGAAACAATTAAAAAATATTATCCAAAATTAAAGATTGTCGCCCGGGGAACAACCTTAAAAGCTTTTGGTGAAAAAGAAGTTTTAGACGACTTTGAAAAACGTTTTCAACGATTAATGGTGCACTTTTCAAGATACAATAACATTGATAATAATGTAATCGAGCGTGTTATTCGTGGTGATGTTCAGGAAGACAAAAAATTTCAAGGACAGGATAAAATTTTAGTGCATGGTGTAGGTGGTAAAATCATCAAACCTATGACGCCCAATCAGCAATTGTTGGTGGATACCATGGAAAAAAATGATATGGTTTTTGCAGTAGGACCTGCCGGTACAGGAAAAACGTACACCGGAGTTGCTATGGCAGTGAAAGCGCTAAAAGAAAAGCAAGTCAAACGCATTATATTGACAAGACCAGCGGTAGAGGCAGGGGAGAACCTTGGTTTTCTTCCAGGAGATATGAAGGAAAAACTAGATCCATATATGCAACCACTTTACGATGCTTTACGCGATATGTTACCCAACGAAAAACTGGAAGATTATATTTTAAAGGGAATTATCCAGATAGCACCATTGGCATTTATGCGTGGTAGAACACTGGATAATGCTTTTGTAATTTTGGATGAAGCCCAAAACACAACGCATTCTCAAATGAAAATGTTCCTAACTCGTATGGGAAAAAGTGCTAAATTCATGATTACTGGAGACCCAGGTCAGGTCGATTTACCCCGAAGAACCATATCCGGACTCAAAGAAGCCTTATTGGTTTTAAAAGACGTTGAGGGAATCGGAATCATTTATCTGGATGATAAAGACATTGTGAGACACCGATTAGTTAAAAAAGTAATTGATGCCTACAAAATGATTGAGAATAATGATTAAAACAAAAGGAGGCTTTGTGAAAAAGCCTCCTTTTGTAATTTTTTTTATTAATCCTGAAACATAGCACTCCAATTCTTGAATTCTACATCAGAAAGTGTGTACTGATTTAAACTTTCAATAAAAGCTTGATAAGCGGTATTGAACAATGATTTTAGTTTGCAATCGTGTGATTGAAAGATGCAAGGTTTTGAATCGCAGTTGACGATGGGCGTATCGTCTTGTTCCAATAGGTGAATCATATCGCCTAATCGAATTTCTCTTGCTTTTTCAGAAATCACTATTCCGCCATTTTTTCCTCTTTTGGTGAGAATTAATTGATTTGCCGATAAAAATTGAACCACTTTTATAAGATGGTTTCGCGAGATTTTAAATGTAGTCGCTAAATCATCTAGAGAACTTTGTGGAGTATCTTTTTTTTGATTTAGATACATCAAAACGCGCATACTAAAATCGGTAAAGTGATTCAATTTCATATTAAAATTTACTAATTAAGGCTTAATAATTGAGGGCCAAATTCTTCATACAGAATATTTTCTCTATTTACGCCAAGTGCAACCAAAGATTGATATTGAACTTTTATAAAAATAGCCGGTCCGCAAATATAATATTTTGCATCCTCAATAAGGATTTCTTCTTTTATTAGCTGCAAATCAATTCTTCCTTCGATAGCATTTGTTTCTGATTCGGGCAAAGTTTCATAAAAAACGAAAGAAGTTAACCACTCATTTTGGTTGTTTAATTCCTCGATAGTATCTTTAAACGCGTGAACATTTTCGTTGCGACAACTGTGAATCCAAACTGTTTTATTTTTTTGAAGTGAATTTTTATTGGTTTCAACCATACTCATCATAGGAGTAAGTCCAACACCTCCACTAACCAGTACTAAAGGATTTTTTGCGTCTGGATCTGCAAAAAACACCCCCGCTGGTGCACTAACTTCGATACTACCACCTTCCTTTTTGTTATGTAAAGCATTGGAAACAATACCATCGGGAGATGTGTTTTGACTAATTTCTTTTTTTACTGAAATTCTATAATATTCATTATTAGAATAAGACGACAGACTATATTGTCTAGGCTGTTTATGACCTAATTCAGGAATATACGTACTCACAGATATATATTGACCCGGATAGAAATCAGCAATTTCTTTGTTGTCTTCCGGTTTAAGGTAAAATGAATTAATTTCGTCGCTTTCTTTTACAATTTTAGAGATTATGAAGTTTCTCCAGCCATTCCATCCTCCTTTTTTATTAATTGTTTTTTGGTACATTTCAGCTTCAATACTAATCATTATCTGAGCCAATTCATTGTAAGCACAGGTCCAGGCTTCAATTAATTCTACTGTTGCGAGATCACCTAAGACTTCTTTTATCGATCCGATTAAATGGTTTCCAACAATATCATATTGCTCTGGTTGAATATTTAAACTTACATGTTTATTTCCAATTGATTTTAACGTATTGATCAAAACAGTAGGATTTTCTATGTTTTCAGCATAAGCAAGTACAGCTCCACTTAAAGCATTTTGTTGTTTTCCACTAGCTTGATTTGCCATATTAAAAATGTTTTTCAACTCCGGATTATTGGATAGCATTCTTTGGTAAAAATAGGTTATCAAATCATTTCCATTTGTTCTTAAAATTGGCACAGTTGCTTTTATTAATTCTTTTTGACTTGCATTCATGGTATTGAAATTTATTTTTCACAAAGATAGCAATCATTTTTTATTTGTTGTATTTAAAATACAACAAATAAATAGCTATATTTATCAAAATATCGTCAAGAAAGGTTAACCTAAACTTTTTATAAATTTTTGCGTTTCTCTTTAAAATTGAATAAATTTGGAAATATTAAAAATGACAGTGAAAACCGAAAGATGCTACAAGAAAAAATAAAAGTCGTAATAAGCGATTTAGACGGAACGTTACTCAACTCAGATCACAAAATATCCCAATACACCAAAACTGTTTTTCAAGAACTCCATAATCAAAATTACCTAATAATTATAGCAACTGGTCGTCATCATCTGGATGCAATGCCTATTGTAGCAGGATTGGATGTTCCTGTTTATTTAGTCACTTCAAATGGAGCACGGATACATTCTCCTGAAAAAGAGCTGATTTTTTCTTATAATATGGAAAGTGAGGCCGTTAAATCCGTCTTGTCTTTAGATATTGATCCTGAAATTACAACCGTATTATTCAGAGAAAATGTTTGGCAAACGAACAAGCACAATGAAAAATTAAATGAGTTTCAACCAGAAGTAAATTATCATCCAGAACTCGTTGATTTTGAAAACTTAGAGGATTTGAGTGCTATAAAAGTATTTTTTACGCACGATCGACATTCAAAATTAATCGAATTAAGAGATCAAATTTTAGAAAATCATACCGGACTTTTTAGCCATGCTTTTAGTCTTCCGCTTTGCCTGGAATTTATGGACAAATCTGTAGATAAAAGTGTTGCGATTGCCAGAATTTTGGAACTGGAAAATTTTGTTTTTCAGCAAGCACTATCTTTTGGTGATGGCTACAATGATGAAAAGATGCTTAATTCTTCCGGTAAAGGTTTAGTGATGGGGAATGCACCTGATAGTTTGAAAAATAAATTGTCTCATTTAGAGGTAATTTTAACTAATGATAATGACGGAGTCGCCAAATATATAGCGCAGGAATTATTGAATAATTAATGTTTTTAACTAACCATATTTTCCGCTTTACACAAAAAACTAAAACCAAATGAACAAAAAAATAATCTTCGTTATCTGTATTTTGTTTTCCTTAACAATTCAAAGTCAAACGCTAAAGCTGGAAGAAATCATGAAAGGAAATACTTTCATAGGTGTGCAACCTGAAAATGAAAGATGGTCTTTAGATGGTCAGAAAGTGTATTTTGATTGGAATCCAAACAATGAGTTGGGCACAAGTACTTATTTTTGGAAAAATGGATTAACAAAACCAGAATTAGCTTCTCCAGATGAAGCTGCTTTTTCAAAACTAGATTTTAAAAAAACAACTAATCCAGATTTATATTATTATATCGATAAAGGAAGATTATTTTCGTATGCTGTAAAAAGTAAAATCTCAAAAAAACTGTACCAACAAAGCAGTCCGATTGCTAATTTGCAAATGGGTTCTGTACCAGGAGTGCTTTATATCAGGCAAAATGAAAATCTTTTTCAGTTCAATACCAATGAAGGTTCTATCATTCAAATCACAAACTTTCGTAAAGGAAAATTAGATGAGAAAACCACTGAAAAAGAGTCTTTTTTGAAAAGCCAACAAGCAGAATTATTCCAATTTGTCAGAGATCAGGAAGCACTGAAAAAATGGAATTTGGCAAAATCAAAAACTACAAAATCTGATTTTCCAAAGCCTTATTATTATGGAAAAAACACCTTTGGAAGCTTAAAAGTAGATCCAAAAGGAAACTTCGCCACCTTCAGATTAATAGAAGATTCAGAACGTAAAAGTGAAAAAATGGAACTTTTCATAACTGCTGATGGCTACAACCAAATTGAAGATACTAAGGAGAAAGTTTCTGTAGATAATTTGTTGCCAATTAAATTCGGAGTGTACAACATTGCCAAAGACTCTGTTTATTTGATAAATTTTTCAACATTAAGCCACATTCAGGATGTTCCTAAATATTTTGAGTTGTATGAAAAATCAAAAACGACAGAAAAAAAGAATAAACTAATTGTAGTTCAGGAACCTATTTACAATGAAAATGGCTCTTACGCTATTTCCGAAATAAGAAGTCAGGACAACAAAGACCGATGGATTGTAAGTTTGAATTTAGAGCAAGGAACTTTTCAGGAATTAGACCATCAGCATGACGAATCTTGGATTGGCGGGCCCGGAATTCCTTCTAATTCTTATGGAAGAGGAACACTGGGGTTTTTGGGAGACAATGAAACTGCTTATTTTCAATCCGAAGAAACTGGTTATTCGCATTTGTACAGCTATAATTTAAAATCAAAAAAGAAAACTCAACTGACTAAAGGAAATTGGGAAGTGCGCAACGTGAGTTTAGCAAAAGATAAAAAGTCTTTTTATTTAACCACAACAACCACGCATCCCGGAAACAGAAATTTCTATAAATTAGAAGTGGCAAATATGGTTTTACAGCCAATTTTGACCAAAGATGGTGCTCATGAAGTGAGTTTGTCTCCAGACGAAAGCAAATTATTGGTTCGTTACTCGTATAAAAATAAACCTTGGGAATTGTATGTAGCGCCTAATAAAAAGAATACAAACTTAAATCAGATAACGGCTTCAACATCGGAAAGTTTCAAAGGATATTCTTGGCGTGAACCGGAAGTGATTACTTTCAAAGCGCAGGATGGAACTCCCGTACATGCTAGATTGTACAAACCACAAAATGCCAATGCGAATAAAGCAGCTGTCTTGTTTGTTCATGGTGCCGGTTATTTGCAAAACGCGCACAACTATTGGAGTACTTACCACAGAGAATACATGTTTCATAATTTATTGGTCGATTTAGGCTATACTGTTTTAGATATTGATTATAGAGGCAGCGATGGATATGGACGTGATTTTAGAACAGGAATTTACCGTTTTATGGGCGGGAAGGACTTAACAGATCAAATTGACGGAAAGAAATACCTAGTTGAAAATCATGGAATCGATGCGACAAGAGTTGGGATTTATGGTGGTTCTTACGGCGGTTTCATCACGTTAATGGGAATGTTAACTACTCCAAAAGAGTTTGCTTCGGGAGCTGCATTGCGTTCTGTTACAGATTGGGCGCATTACAATCATGGTTATACTGGAAATATTCTTAATTTTCCAGAAACGGATCCGGATGCTTACAAAAAAAGTTCTCCAATCTATTTTGCAGATAATTTAGAAGGCGATTTATTGATGCTTCACGGAATGGTAGATGATAATGTAGAGTACAAAGATATTGTTCGTTTGTCTCAGCGTTTTATCGAATTAGGGAAGAAAAAATGGAGTTTATCCAGTTTTCCAGTGGAGGCACATGGTTTTAAAGAAACCTATTCTTGGGTTGACGAATACGGCCGAATCTTAAACTTATTCAACGAGACGTTGCTTAAAAAATAGTTTTACAGATAAAAATAAAATGTAATAGTTCCGTTCTTTTCTTTGCGAAACTATATGAAATAGTTTTAAATTTGCAAGAATAAAAATAAACACACACAACTAGTATAATGAGCAACACCATCACAACTACTGATTTTAATTTTCCAAACCAGCAATCTGTTTACCGCGGTAAAGTAAGAGAAGTATATAATATCAATGATGAACTTTTGGTAATGGTAGCTACGGATCGGCTTTCGGCTTTTGATGTAGTTTTGCCAAAAGGAATTCCATATAAAGGTCAGATTCTAAACCAAATTGCTACTAAATTCATGGAGCTGACGCAGGATATTGTTCCTAACTGGTTGATTGCAACTCCTGATCCTAATGTGGCGGTAGGACATTTATGTGTCCCTTTTAAAGTAGAAATGGTCATTCGGGGCTATCTTTCTGGTCATGCTGCCAGAGAATATGCTCTTGGCAAAAGAGAAATTTGCGGAGTTACAATGCCTGACTATTTGAAAGAAAATGATAAATTCCCGGAACCTATTATTACTCCGACTACCAAAGCGGATAATGGCGAACATGACGCTGACATTTCTCGTGAGGATATTTTATCGAAAGGAATTGTTTCTGAAGAAGATTATGTGGTTTTAGAGAAATTCACGAGAGATTTGTTTCAAAGGGGAACTGAAATTGCAGACAGTCGTGGTTTGATTTTGGTTGACACCAAATATGAATTTGGAAAAACCAAAGAAGGGGTAATTGTCTTGATTGACGAAATTCATACGCCGGATTCTTCTCGTTATTTTTATGCTGAAGGATATCAGGAACGCCAAAACAAAGGTGAGGAACAAAAACAATTATCGAAAGAGTTTGTTCGTCGTTGGTTAATCGAAAATGGTTTTCAAGGATTAGAAGGACAACAAATTCCTAATATGACGGATGAATACATTCAAACCGTTTCTGAAAGATATATTGAATTATATGAAAATATCTTAGGAGAGAAATTTGTAAAAGCAGATATCACCAATATAGATCAAAGAATAGAGAAAAATGTTTTGGAATATCTAGCCAATAGATAATTGTTTTTTTAAAAGATAAATGCAAAACCGCAATTCATAATTATGAATTGCGGTTTTTAGCCCCGATAAAAGTGGAAATCCTTTTCCTTTTTACTTTAAAAAGGAAAAGATTACTTCACTATACTTTTATTTTTATTTGAGTTCAGTGAATTTCATTTAAAACGGATAGCGGGATTAGCTCCTAAAACTATTTGAAATAAGAGAATGTTTCTTCGTTTTCTAACTTCAATAAGGTTTCATAAATTAATTTAATCACATTTTCAACATCGTCACGATGCACCATTTCAACCGTGGTGTGCATATATCGCAACGGCAACGATATTAATGCAGAAGCTACGCCGCCATTACTATACGCAAAAGCATCGGTATCAGTACCCGTAACACGAGATGAAGCTAATCTTTGGAACGGAATTTCGTTTGCCATGGCGGTTTCTAAAATTAATTCTCTCAAATTATTTTGAACAGCAGGAGCGTAAGTAACTACAGGACCTTTACCAATTTTTGTATCTCCTTCAATTTTCTTTTCAATCATTGGAGTAGTGGAATCATGACATACATCAGTTACAATGGCCACGTTTGGTTTGATGGTTTTGGTAATCATTTCGGCACCGCGAAGCCCTACTTCTTCCTGAACTGAATTCGTAATATACAATCCAAAAGGAAGTTTTATTTTGTTTTCGTGTAGCAAACGAGCCACTTCGGCAATCATAAACCCACCCATACGATTATCAATCGCGCGACAAACAAATTTATTTTCGTTCAAAATCATGAATTCATCAGGATAGGTAATCACACAACCTACATGAACGCCCATTTTATCAACCTGTTCTTTGGTTTCACAACCAATGTCAATAAATAGATTGTTAACTTTAGCTACTTCTTCTTTGTCTCTCATTCGTGTATGAATAGCAGGCCAGCCAAAAACACCTTTTACAATTCCTGTTTTAGTATGAATATTGACGCGCTTTGAAGGTGCTATTTGGTGATCGGAACCACCATTTCTGATCACGTAGATTAATCCATCGTCTGTAATGTAATTTACGTACCATGAAATTTCATCTGCATGACCTTCAATTACTACTTTATAAGGTGCATCCGGATTTATAATTCCTACCGCTGTGCCGTAAGTATCTGTTATAAAAGTATCAACGTAAGGTTTTAAATAATCCATCCATAATTTTTGTCCACCACTTTCATAACCGGTAGGCGAGGCATTATTAAGATAGTTTTCTAAAAACTCAAGTGACGACTTGTTTAATATTGATTTTGTGCTCATAAAATTATTTTTTTGCTAAATTATAAATTTGGCATTACAGTTGCGTATATAATGTATAATTTTGGCAATTAAACTTTCCTAATATGAAGCTAATTAAATTTTTGTTGTTTTTTCTATTGATAACTTTGTCTGTTAATGCACAGGTAATGCCGCAGGATACTACAAAAATAGGGCATGAGTTAGAAGATGACGAATTGATTCTTAATGACACCATTCAATTACCAGAAATAATAATATACAAGGGAAAAACAGATCCCGAAGCAAGAAAGCAATTTTTATTACTTCAAAGTCGGGTTTATAAAACGTATCCTTATGCAAAACTAGCTTCGGAGCGATTGACGATTCTTAATAAAGGAATGGCAAACCTTAAAACAAATAAGGAGAAAAAAAAATACTTTAAGATAGTAGAAAGTTATTTGAGTGAGGAGTTCGAAGCTAAACTTAAAAAGCTATCTCGTAAACAAGGTCAAATATTGGTAAAGTTAATTCACCGTCAAACAGGCACTACCACTTATGAGTTAGTAAAAAACCTTAAAAGTGGCTGGAAAGCTTTTTGGTCCAATACTGCAGCAAGCATGTTTGACATTAATCTAAAAACAAAATACGAACCCTACTATGTCAACGAGGATTATTTAATAGAAACTATACTAGTACGAGGATTTGATTCAGGAAGATTACAAAATCAAACTCCGGCACAGCCTATTAATTATGACAGCTTGAACGATGCTTGGGTTAGCAGGGCAATTAAATAATACCATCATTTTGTGTTCCTATTTCTATAAAGATAATGTTGCAGCATAGTTAGCAGTGTAGGAGCTACTTTGATAATTTTTTTTATAAATCAGTAATAATAAATTCACTTCTTCTGTTAAGTTGATGCTCCTCCTCAGTGCACTCTAGATCGTCTACACATTTGTTTACCAGTTGGGTTTCACCATATCCTTTTCCAATTAATCTGCTTGTATGTACTCCATTTTTTATCAGCCAGTTAATAGTAGATTTAGCTCTTCTGTCAGATAACGCTTCATTGTATTTGAACGTTTGTCTGCTATCTGTATGAGAACGAATATCAAGCTTCATCGTTGGGTTTTGATTTAAAACATCTAATATTTTTTCTAAATCAAAAGCTGCCTCTTGCCTGATATTTGATTTATCCAGATCAAAATAAATCATTTTTATATTAAAACATTTACCTAAATCATCCCCTATGGTTACTTTGCACTTTGCATCTTCTAATGCGATTGGTACGTATGTCTTTCCATTTTCATCAGCTATTGTAATCTTTTGTTCTTTTGCAGTATATTCAGGTTTTTGAGCCCTTACGTAATATGTTTTACCACATTCAACAGGAAAAAAATAATTAGCTTTATCATCTGAAAGGGTTGTATTTACAATGTTAAAATGATTGTCAAATAGAGTAATTTTAGTGTTCGGAAGGAATTCTTTTGTAGCAATATCAGTGATCTCACCATATAATAACTGTTGGCAAATAATTTTTTTCAGTTCTGAAAATTTATAAATATCATCATATCCTAAACCACCATCTCTATTGGAAGAAAAAAAACCTTTTCTTGATTTTGTATCAATTAAGTAGGCAAAATCATCTTTTGGAGAATTAATATCTGCCCCCACATTTTGTACCTCACCAAAAGTTCCATTGGGATTTATAGCGGCAACAAAAACATCTAAACCTCCTAAGCCAGGATGGCCGTCTGATGCAAAATATATTTCGTTCTCATCATTTACAAACGGAAATGTTTCTCTACCTTCAGTATTTATCACAGCACCTAAATTCTCTGGAGTGCCAAAGCTTTTGTCATTGTGTATTATTACTTTAAATAAATCAGATTGACCTATAGTTCCGGGCATATCCGAGACAAAATATAATGTTTTCTCATCTGGACTTAGTGTAGGATGAGCCGTACTGTAATTATCATTATTAAAAGGAAGTTCGGTTATATTAGACCATTTGTCATTTTCTAAAGTGGCTTTATATATTTTTATTAAAGTAATTTTATTAGCATCTTTTCCTTTTTTTCCATCAAGATAGTTGTTACGGGTGAAGTACATGGTTTTTCCATCTTTTGTGAAAGCAGGAGTAGACTCGTTAAATTTAGAATTTATATGGGCATCGAACTGGAGAGGGTTTCCCGGATTCCTATTTTCCCCTAAATTGGCAGTATATAAATTGGTAAAATATTGATTTGTCCATTTATGTTTTCTTTGGCCTACACTTCCGGTGTCCCTTGCCGATGCAAATACGATTTCATTTGCATGAAATGCAGTACCGTAATCGGAATATATAGAATTTATTCCAGCATCCTCGATTTTATATCTTCCGGAATTTGCTTTGATTGCGTCAAGATAATTTACATTTTTCATAAAAATCTTGCCACGGCTATCGTTTCCAGATTTTTGATTGAATAGTTCTAATAGATCATTGGCTTTGTGATTTTGACCAATGGATCTCAAGCACTGTGCATAACGAAAATAATATTCAGGTTCTAAATCGATAGTATTCATTGCAAATAACTCTCCATACCATCTGGCTGCTTTTTCTAACTCTGCATTAAAGTAATAAGAATTTCCTAATTTCTTAAACATATCAGCCGATTTGTATTTTTTTTCGGCTACTTTTTCGTAGGTTTTTATGGCATCAATGTAGGCATAGTTGTCATATTTTTTGTCGGCTACAGTAACTTCCCCTTTTTGTGAGTATCCATGAATAGATAAAGCAGTTATTACAATTGTATAAAGGAGTATATTATTTTTCATACTAATTTTTTTAGAAGAATCTTGGAGTTATAATTTTACCATTATTTTTAAAGATTTCATAGCGCAAGAAAAATTCATGCGAGCCAGAATTATAGTTGTTTAATCGAGTGGTTTCCCTGTCATACCCATATCCTATATACATTCCGTCAGAAATTTGGAAACCAACCATAGCACTAAGTGCAGCACTCCATCTGTAGGCAATACCAACGACAAATTTCTCGTTAAACATAAAGTTTCCTGAAATATCGACTTGAAGAGGAGCACCTTCAATAAATTTTGACAGAACCGCGGGTTTAAATTTTATGGTTCTATTTAAATCAAATATATATCCTGCAATTAAATAATAATTTATTTTCTCTTTGAATATGGCAACTTCATTATTATCATAGCGGTCTGATTCGATAAAGTTAGGAATAGAAAAACCTACATACGCTTTATCCGAATGTAAATAAACACCTGTACCAATATTTGGAGAAAACTTATTATCAATATTTTGTATACTTTGGTCTACAGGATAAGCATCTACAGGATTTAATTTAGATATATCCAAATTGAATAAATTTGCGGTACCTTTTATGCCAAAAGAAAGTTTAAATGTTTCTGAGGTTTGTATGGTATATGAAAAATCGGCAGAAATAGTATTTTCATTGGTGGGACCAATTTTATCATTGATAAAAGAAATTCCTAAACCTAGATTATTATTATTATTATTTAGCGGTGTATTAATCGAAGCTACATTTGTTACAGGAGCACCATCTAAACCCACCCACTGCGTGCGGTGCATAGCAAAAATACTTAATGCTCCTCTAGATCCTGCATAGGCCGGATTGATATTGATTGTGTTGTACATATATTGTGTAAATTGAGCATCTTGTTGTGCATAACTTGTAAATGCTGTAAACATCAATAGGATTAAAAATATTTTTGTTTTCATAGTTGCTTTTTTATTTTGTTTGAACTAATTATTTAAAAAAGGTTCAAAAGGGTATTTAGGATAATGTCAATTCTATTTTTGTTAAAGAATAGTGCTAATTCATTTTTAAAACCGAAGGACAAAAAAAAATCCTCCGATTTTTAAATTAATTCAAGATTATTTACTAAGGTATAAATACCCGTCTAATTTTTTGATTTCCACTTTGCCATTCCCATTAATAGCACTGTAATTTAAGATGTAAAAATAAGTACCGGTAGGTAATCCAGAAGATTGACTAATAGTTGTTCTTCCACGAGATATACCTTCAAAATTATTAGTTTGATTATTATAGTTTTTTGTTTCAAAAACTAATACACCCCAACGGTTATATATTTCAACCGTATTCTCTTGGTAGCAAGTTGTGTTTTCAATATTATCGATTACAAATACTTCGTTTATACCATCTCCGTTTGGCGAAAAAGCATTATGGACTTTTATGTTTCCACATCCTAAAACGATACAATCATCGTTAATATTCACTGTTAACTGGATGCTTTTTGGACACATTTCGTCATTAATTCGATACTCAAAAACTTTGTTTCCTAAAGTCAAACCAAAAGGCGATAAGATATTTCCTTGCAATGCGCCAGTATTATCAACATCTGTCCAAGTTCCATTTATTAGAGTTCCCTCGGGTAACAAATTAAAGATATTGATTGTTGAAGAGTCACCATTACACGCAGAGCTTACAATTGGTGTGGCGTTATTTGATGCTGTTACATTCACAATTTGAGTAAATTTAGAAACATTCCCGCAAGAATCAGAAACAGACCACTCTCTGACAATTGAGTAGGAGTTAAGTGAGCTGTTAGTAATTTTTTCAGTAAATAGTGCGGGGGAAACAGTTGAACAATTATCTGTAAATATAAGTTCCGGTTTCAAAGGAATAGCATCACAATTTACATTAATATTAGATGCAAACTCAGTTGTTGTGGTTGGGCCGTTAGTATCTTGTACACCGATCCTTTGAGAAGCAGTAGTTGCATTTCCTGCTAAATCAGTAGCGGTCCATGTTCTTGTTATCGTATAAGAACCAATACAACTTCCTTGAACCGTTGCGTCAACAAATGTTAGTGTAACAGAACTACAGGTATCAGTAGCTGTTGCTTGAGCAAAATCAGGAGTAGTACTACATTGTATCGTTGATTGCACTGGTAATGATGCAAAGACAGGCGCAGTACTATCTTTAATGATTATTGTTATTACAGCAGTATCACAGTTTTCAGTGTTTGATTTTTCGCATATTTGATACGTTAAAACGTACGTTCCAGGAATTGTTCCGTTTAATATATTGATGTTTCCAAGGTTATCCAATTGAATGTTTGAATTTAGTCCAGAAACTAAAGAGATGTTTACCGCTGAAGCCACTACCGGGTTTCCGTTTATTGAATCATTTATTAAAACACTTCCTAACAATCCTACTGAAGTACAATTTTCGATTGAAAAAATATCATCATTAGCAACAATAGCAGGCGCAGTAACGGTAACGCTAACGGTGGCAGTATCACAATTGTTTGGATTTATAATTTCACAGATTTGGTATACCAAAGTGTAACTTCCCGCAGGCGTACCCGGAGCCACAATCACATTAGTACCAGAAAGCGTTATTCCAGCATTCGAAGCCGACACAAAAGTCGTATTCACTTGCGAAGCCAAAACAGCGACTCCATTTAAGGTATCATTTATTAAAACATTGGAGAAAGCTGTTCCTCCGTTGG
>NZ_RYDO01000022.1:0-34124 GCF_003984855.1 Flavobacterium sp. GSP6 | reverse complement strand
ATAAATGGCGCACTTTGTTGCGGAATCGTGGTGTACTTTGCTCCGGAATGGGTGGTGTACTTTCGTCGGAATATCTACTCAGTTAATGTATTACCTTCAATCTGTAAAGATGAGTGTATAGTTTTGATTCTATTTTGTTTACGAAGTTGTGGAGATTGCTTATTTAGATAATTAGCGTTTACTTCTCCAATTTTTTCGGAAATAGAACTTATCAATTTTAAAATTTTAAGCGTTATGTCGTATGGTGGTTTCATTGATACTATCATTTGATACTATCAAAAGTAGCATTTTTTCTGCAGTCTCCAAAATTATTGTTGCTAACGTTATGCCACTTTGAGATGGCTGGAAGTTCGTAACCTCTTAATTTTCGGCTTAACGAAAACTTGATGCGAAACGATAATTCCACTAAACTCCAGCTAGCTCAAAATGGTTGTTACTGGAGGCTTTTTTTTGTCGAAATAGCAATTAAACCTTAAACTTTTCAAGTTTCTGTTGTCAAACTCCAATTTTAGGCTTCTAATTTACGGTTAATATATTTTTTAAGGGCTATATTTATTTCAATAAATACGCTTCTAATATTTCAGTGTTATCAAAATGGGTTCTGTCAATATCATTATTATTTTTCAATATTCTATTTTCATAAAAAATGTTTTCAGGATATTCAACCAAGTTTTCTTTTAATCTAACGTTACATTTAGGACAATAATTTTCTTTATATGTCTCAATATTTTCAATTTGTACTGATTCAAGCTGTGCAACAAATATTTCTCCACACTTTCTGCAACAATAAGTTTTAAAACCATATCCATGACCAGAAGTAATTACTAATCCAGTAATATTATTTATTCCATCAATTGTAAATAATTCTTTCTTAAATCTAAATTTTCTTAATTCCATATATTTGTTCGTTTAGAACTTTTGCGCTTCTTTTTTTCAGGTTTCAACTTTTCAGGTTTCCGCTGTCAGATTCCAATTTTAGCACTTCTGTTTGTTTTTCAAGCTTCCGCTGTCAAATTCCAACTTTCAAGTTTCTGCTTTATAAATTTTCTGCGGAAACAAATGTTAATTTTCAAATTGTTTCTACCTGCGTAATTTCGGCACAAGTCTCCAGTAATGTTATGCCACTTTGAGATGGCTGGAAGTTCGTAACCGCTAAATTTTCGGCTTAACGAAAACTTGATGCGATACGATGATTCCACTAAACTCCAGCTAGCTCAAAATGGCTGTTGGCATTTCGTTGTTTTTACTCAGACGTTTAATTATTCGGCTTAATTCTGTTTTTTTTGTTTTTTCGCGTTTGAATGAATTCGGTCAGTGTCTTATCCCGCAATTTTTTTCAATTCCGATTAAGTGAGCACTTCCGCAACTTGCTAAATTCCGTATAAAGTTAGGTTGTTACTATAAATTCGGTTTACGATTGCAAAAACAAACTAAAAGTCAAACTACTTAATTTTAATTCAAACTGTTTTCAATTTAAATTACGAGAAATTTAATTATTAAAGTAAAATAAAAATTCTCCAAATGCCTTTCCTATATTATAAATCGCACCAATTGAAAAAAGAACTAATAATATTCCAATTGATAAATTAGTTGATAATTTTTCATTTCGAGATAAATTTTGGTATTTGTCAATGTAAGTGTCAATAAAAAATTCATTTTTTTTAGTTTTCATATTTTATTTGTTTTAATAATGTTAAGATATTAATTCTATTTTTTGTTTTCAGAGTCTTTTTTTTTACAATGAATGCCAACGTTCTCGCGCTACAAGCAGTTTGGGATTAAGGAAGCCAAATCTTCGGATAAACACAAATTTATCTGATACAAGGCCAACTTCAAATTTAGCCTAAAACCCAAATTGCTTGTAGCGTGTGTTGGCAGATCGGTTATTTTTTTAGGACTAATATTTTATCGTTTTGTAATGGTGAATAATCTTCTTTCATTTTTCCGTTTACTTTCAATTTTTCAAAATAACATTTTATTCCAGTTCCGCTATTTATATCTTTTGTGTTTTGAATATGAAAATGTAAATGTGGTTCTGAAGAATGTCCTGAATTTCCACAAAGACCTAATAATTGACCTTGCTTTACTCTTTCTCCTTCTTTCACTTTTAATGTTCCATTTTTAAAATGGCAGAAAAAAAGATATTCATTATTTTTAGTTTTAATGATAACCGTATTTCCAGTTATATCAGTTGAATTCATTTCTCCAATTTTATTATCAAATATTCCATCTATAATTTTCACAATTTCTCCATCACAAGGTGCTAATAGTTTCTTTCCGAAAGCATAATAATCTTCATTTATTTTTCCATTTGTTTTAAATGAATTTCCTTTTTTATCTGTAATCACAATGTCAAAAGCATTTTTTTGCATTTCACTTTCAACGTGATAATTTAATTCTTTAGTATCTCCACCCCAAACAACAGTCCATTCTTCTGTAAATGGTAATTGTAATTTAGTTATGTTTCTTTCAATTTTCGGTATACTTTCGTCAATGAATGCTTTAACGAGTATTCCATTAATTTTTGAATCATTATCTATTGAAATATATAAGCCGAAAGTCCCTTTTTCAAAATCTGTTTTATATAATGCAAAAGTTCCTTTTTGGTATTCTATAAAATCTCTTTTAACTATTTTTCCTGCTTGAGAGCTTAATCCTGATAAAAATTCAGATATTTTTTCTAAAGGCAGTGCTTTTTTAGTTTCGCTTGAAAACATTTCAAAAATACTTTTATACTCATTTTGATTATAAAAAGTTTCAAATTGTTCCGTAACTTTTTTTGAGTTCAAACTTTCTGTCTGTCCAAAAGATAAATTATGTAATAATGTAATCGTAATTATTAATAGAATCTTCTTCATTTTTCGTTTTTTAACTGTCTGCCAACGTTCTCGCGCTACAAGCAGTTTGGGATTAAATCGGCGTTATCTTTCGGATTTGCCAAATCTTCCAAATACAAACCAATTTTTCCATTAAGCCAAATCCCCAAATTGCTTGTAGCGTGTGTTACTGGAGGCTTGTTTTTGTCGAAATTACGGTTAAACCGCAAATTTTTCACGCTTCTGTTGGCAAGTTCCAACTTTCACGTTTGTGATTTTCGGTTCGTAATTTTCAATATTTTATTTTCAATTATTTACTTTTCGTTTTAAAATTCTGCGCAAAAAATTTTAAGTTTTTGCTTTTCAGATTTCTGTTGGCAGATTCCAATTTTCACGCTTCCGCTTTTCAAGTTTCTGTTAGCAAATTCCAATTTTCGCGCTTCTGCTAGTAAACTTCTTGCGGAAACAAATGCTTATATTCTGATTGTTTTCATCTGCTTAATTTCGGCACAAGTCTCCAGTAACGTCCCGCTGCTTTGAGATGGCTGGAAGTTCGTAACCGCTCAGTTTTCGGCTTAACGAAAACTTGATGCGAAACGGTAATTCCACTAAATTCCAGCTATATCAAAACAGCTGTTGGCAGGCGTTTTTTTATTTACTTATGCTTTTCAAATATGGCTTTCCACTTTCTTTATCAATTTCATAAATTAAGTTTGTTTCCTCCATAAGTTTCGTTTTGGTTTCGTCAATTCTAAATTTGTATTTGACATTGATAAATCCGTTGTTAATTTTTGTTATAAAACATTCTGATGGTAAGTAAGTTTTTAAACTTTTAATATTTAATTCTTTCCACAATTTTTCCTTTTCAATATTCTCTGGAGTAAATTCATAATCTTTCCATTTTTTTGATGTGAAATTTCCAATTATAACTTTGTCTGTTCCGTACCAATCTCCTGTTTTTAGGATATACCAATTACCGTATTTTTTTAATTGTTCATTTCTGTTCCATTCTCTGGTATGGTAAGTTCCATTTCCAATTTTATATATTTTATTGTCTTTTGACTGATATTCATAATTGATGTCATACTGCCAGTCGTGAACATCAGAATTATAAACAGAATTACAAATTAATATTCCTCCAATATTCTGTTCTATTTCAACTTTATCATATTCGGGGTCAAATGCGTGAAGAAGCATGTAAATAAAACCTAAAAGTAAAATGAGGGAAATCCCTAAAGAATATAAGCAACCTTTTTTCATATACTTTTTCTGTGTGTTTTCGGTTTTAAAATGCTTGCCAACGTTATGCTGCTTTGAGATGGTGTGTGGTTCGTAACCGTTCAATTTTCGGCTTAACAAAAACTTGATACGAAACGGTAATTCCACTAAATCACACACTATATCAAAACAGCGGTTGGGCGATGTATTTATTTTTCATTTAGAATTCCGTTCACATATTCAATCCATTTATATTTTGGGATACTTTCGTCAATATAATAATCAGGTTGAATACCTTTGCTGTCAATTGTCATATTCGGAATTCTGAAACTTTTCGACAAACAGTATCCTAATTCAAATTCATTACAAGGAGATTTTACAAAATTCATATTTGAAATGTCTAATGCTCCAAATGTTGTTGTACCAAATAATTTCACTTTTTTAGATTGTTTTGCGGCTAATAAAAATTGTTCGGCAGTACTTCCGTTACCTTTGTTAATTATTATTCCAACATTTTTTGGATATGGATAAATTTGATCAAATTTATTAATACTAACTGTTGTTGAATCTAAATTAACAAATTGTCCTAATTGCTTTTCTAATTTATCATAACTTTCTTTTAACCATTTTTTAGCTTCTTCATCGAAACCGAATTCGGGTTTGTTGACAAAGTCCAACATTCTTTGATTGTTTAGTTTAGTCGACAGCAATTCTACACCGACTTCTCTTATTGGATTTGTATATAAAAAGGGTAATATTTCTTTATAACTTATATCATCACCACCACCATTATTGCGCAAATCAATTATTAAATTTTCAGTTTTTAATATTTTTTCTTTGTTTATAGCTATAACACTGTCAATTATTTTTCTTTGTGAGCCATCGAAAGATGGAATTCTGAAAATTAAAGTTGTTTTATTTAATTCTTCAATAAAAGGTTTGTCAATCGACATCAGAGTAAGATATTGTTCAATATCTTTTTCGGTTTCATATTTTGGATTTAATCTTTTTAGTGTAAAATTCCCAAGTTGCAGATAATTTATCCCCAAAAGATTTGGGCTTGTAAAATCTTCTGGATTTTTGTCTCTTAAATAAAATGTTCCGTTCTTGTCGTTAAGCCTGATTTTTATTTGCCCTTTTTTCCAAGATTCATTCCCAGATTCTATGATGAAACCTAAATAAGAATCTCCAATTTTTTTGATACCAATCTTGTACAGGCTAGTTTCCCATATTCCTTCAAAATCGGTTTCTTTTTTTGAAGTCAAATATTTTTCAAACTCTTGAACATCTACGTTTAAAGTTTCCCAATTTTCATTTTTTGTTTCTTTTATGCTTTTTTTAGAATTTATAGAATTATTATCTATTTTTTTAATTGCAAAATGGCCTTTACGAAAGAAAGCTAGCCATTCAGATAATACTTTTGTACAATCTTCTGTTTTCTTTATTGCTTTTATTTTCTGTAAAATAATTGTATTATTATTTTGATACGCTTCCTTTCCTTTCAGGTCGATTATATATTGAAAACCCGCATCATTTTCTTCAAAAGTTTTCTTCATCCATTCAAAATTTGTTTTGCAATTACAATTTTGAGCAATCGAGAGATTACAAATTAAAATTAGCATTATTGATAAACTTAATGTTTTTCTCATAGTTTTTATTTATTTCAAAAGACGAAAATATCTTTTAGATGTAACACTTTTTATTTTTCCAGTTTTTTGAGCAATATATCGCCCAACGTTCTGCCGCTTCTCGTCAGTTGCGAACTTCGGAACTTCTTATTTTCTGTTAAAGATAAATATTATTGCGAAACGCAAACGTGAACTTACCACAAAATTCGCAATTGCGAGAAACGGCTGTTATGTGTTCGGTTGCGTCAAGAGAAAAAAGTTCTATTTAAAATTGATTTTTTTCACAACATTTTTCCGCCACAACTTTCCACTTTCCGCTTTCCATTTTTCTATTTTCCAAGTTCAATTTTCTATTATGTTTCTTTTCTTTCATTTCGTTTTGCTATTACTTTCAAAGCAAAGTATATTACGGCAAAAAATAAAGTAATTTCGATATAACTTTTTAAATCATAATTTGATATTCCTTTAACTCCTGGATTTACTATTCTGGTTGTCAAAAGCAAAGCCACAATAATTGTCAAAGCCAACCAAATATAGAGAATCAATTTCCGAGTAAAATTTAGCAACTTTTCCATTTCTGTTTTTCGGGATTTCGGTTTACGTTATTTCCAACGAATTTTTTTTCGTAGCAACTGACACATAACGTTCTGCGGCTTTCACGATGTTTGGGGGAAAGCCTTCCCAATTTATTATTTTATTACTTTTTTGGCAAATACAAAACAGTTTTTCAATTAAGCCTAATTCCCAAATATCTTGAAGCAGCTGTTAGCAAATCGGCTTTATATTTATTAATATTTTACTTTTAAAATATAATTCTTTTTACTACTTTCGGAAAAAACTTTTTAATTACTTAAATATGCAATTTAGATACAATCCAATTTCAGAGCCTATTGATACAATTCCTGAAAATTCTTTAGAAGCCAAACCTCCAATGATTTTTGACTATTTTTACGCCTCTATTGAACTAGGTGATAAGTTAAACACGCAAGTTAAAACTATCGTTAAATTCTCTGACGGGAAAGTCTTTGAAAGATTTGAGGAGTTTTTGATAGATGAAAATGATTTAGAACTTTGTATTACACAATCTATGCAAAACTATTTTCTTAAATTTGGACTATCCGAAGAAAAGGTCTTGAGTTTGTTCGAGAAATTCGAGTTCAATTCCGCCAAAACTATGCCTTATAACTACCGTTGATTTTTCAAAATCACATCTACCTTTATTCATCGGGTCTTTTAAGTCTTTTATAAGTTTTACTTTTTTAAGATTTGGGAGACTTTCATTTTTTGTTATTATCCGAACTGCTCTATAAGTATGTTTTGGCTTTTCTTGTGGCCAATCTTTTAATTCTGTAATTTGTGGATACATTTTCTGTTAATGTTTTTAGTAACATTATTAAACTGCTATTTTCCGTTTTATTTTCTGCGGATTTTTGGTTTAAGCTGTTTGCTAACTTGTCTATACTCGCTATAAAGTAGCGACTATACACCCTGTTTTGGGTAGATTGTCGCTATTGAGCAGCGCATTGCGATTCAAATATAATAAATTAATTTCTTACAAATCATCAAATGGGCTTTTTATTTGTTGCAAACTTTTCGTACTTACGTGAGTATAAATTTCGGTGGTTTTGCTGCTGCTGTGTCCCAATAATTCTTGTATATATCTTAAATCGGTGCCACTTTCTAATAAGTGCGTTGCGTAGCTGTGTCTGAGCCAATGTAAGGTGGCTGGTTTTGTGATCCCAGCTTTTTGAAGAGCTTGTTTCAACACCTGTTGCAAACTTCTATCATCGTAGGGTTGTCCTTTGATTTGTCCTTCAAATAAATAAGATATAGGTCTATAAACTTTATAATACTCACGAAGCATTTCTAATATTTTTAGACTTAATGGCACAATCCTGTCTTTTTGACCTTTGGCGTTTTTTAGCAAAACTATGTTTCGGTTAGCATCGATATGAACGGGTCGAAGTGCTAATAATTCACCACAGCGTAACCCACAACTATAAATCAGACTCAACATCATTTTGTGCTTAATGTTGCTGTGTGCATTCAAAATCAATTTTATCTCTTCTTTGCTCAATACATTTGGCAAAACCTTAGCCCGTTTTGGTCGGTGAATTTTGTCAATTTCGATTTTGGTGTTTTGTATAGTTTTAAAATATAGCTTAAGGGCGTTTGTAATTTGGTTTTGATACGAAGCCGAAAGATTGTTTTTCAAAATGTATTCATTATTGTACACAATTACATCTTCATTGGTAATTTCAGCAATAGGTTTTTGGTTATAAAAAACCAAGAAGGATTTCAAAGCTTCACTATAGGTAACAACCGTACTTTGGCTATACCGCTTGGAACGCATCCATTGCTTGAGTTTCTCGATTTGAGCAATGCCTTCAGGTGACGGAAAGGAGTAGGTAAGTGCTGGAATTTTAAACCGAATTCTATTTTCTTCCGTATCTGGAATGTGCCAAGCGACTAAAGATTGGCTCCATCTGGAACCGGCTACTGTTTTTATTCGAGTAATTAATTCTTGATTTTTTTCGAAATAGACCGCGATTCTTTTCTCTTTTTTATGTGTAATAATTTTAGCATTCCAGCTCATACTATTTCTTTTGGTGGTACTAAAGTAGCCATTTATTGTCATCTTTCCAAAATAGCGCATTGGTTCAGGTGCTAGTTAAAACAATGTGCTTCAATGTGTTTTGCTTTTGGATTCTAAAAATAATATAGGATTATCATTTAGAATGGTATCCGTACAGACTTTAATACTGCCGTCAAATCTATTACATTTTTAGTCCAGCATTAATGATTAAGCAGCAAGAAAAGGATATAGATACAAGTATTAAAAAAAGTGGTACCACAGCATAGGCTGATAAAAGATTTTTAAAGATGCCTGATGAATTAATCGGTGTAAATGGGTGAAATCTCAGGAAAGAAATCCAGCGCTGGATTAAAACAAAACCTTAAATTGTAGTTTTAACGATGGGGATTAAAAAAAATTGAGCACTTTGCCGCCCCGAAAACCGATCCTACTCTGTAGTTTGGCAGCTGGTTTTTTTATACTCGGCTAGATTACTAAAAAGTCTTCAGTTTTTAATGATAAAAAGGGCAAACATTATAAAAACTTTGCGAACTTTGCGTTCCATAATCAGGATTGGAAAAGGAGCTGTTGCAATACACATTGATTTTTCTATTCACTAAAAAAAAAACAGACTACGTATGAAAATAAATCCAAAACACGGCATCGATAAGCTTCTTTTCGGGATGAAACAAAATGATGTTACGGCGCTTTACGGGAAACCAGACCGCAATTATAAGGATGAGGATGATAATGTAATTTTTGCTTACAACAAACTCAAAATGCGCTTGACATTCTATAAGGAAGAAGAGCTGAAATTGGGGTACATTGTCGCATCAAGTCCGGAGTTGGAATTATTTGGATACAAATTGATCAACAGAAAAATTAGTGAGGTCAAAAAAGATTTGGTTACCAAAGGAATCACTAAATTTACTCAGGAAGAGTTTGATACGTTCGAAAATTATTTCAACGAGGAAAACTGGATCATTTTTCAAACAGAATTTGATGAGGTGGTAAAATTTGAAATTGGTGCAATTATCAATCAGAAAGATGAATTTGACTGGAAATTTACAAAGAAATAATAGTGTTGGTTTACGTCTGATAGCACGCAGATGACACGGATGCCAGAGGAAAAACGGATTTTAAGTATTTTTTAATCAGTGTAACCCAGTTTAAATCCGCATACTGAATAAGATTTATCTAAATGGATTAAATAATAAACCCGACAGTTTTCCTTTGATGAGAATTGTCGGGTTTTATAATTGTCAAATATTTTATTTTATTGTTTTGGAGTTGGCTGTTTTTCCAGCATTTCTAATTCGAACACAAGCATTGTATTAGGCGGAATAACGCCTCCGGCACCTCGCTCGCCATACGCCAGATTGGATGGAATAAAAATGACTGCTTTATCGCCAAAAGCCATATTGTCAAGTCCTTCAATAAATCCGGGTATCATGCCGTCTTTTTTTCCGGCTTCAAACGGGAAGGCTCGGTATCCGTTTTGGGCGGCACGATTGGCATCAAATTTCCCGTAGACTTGATTGACTTCTTCATAGCTACTGTCAAATAGGGTTCCGTCCTCAAAATAGCCTGCGTAATGAAAATAAAATGTTGCTCCGTTAGCAGGTTTTACTCCGGTTCCTTTCTCTGTTATCTTGTACGCTAATCCGGAAGGTGTGATGGTTGCTGTCGCTTTAGCAGCGGCTAAATAGGTTTTTTTAGCGGTTACTACAGCACCGTATTTTTCCATGTATACTCGTTTAGCTTCCGCTTCCAGCGCTTCTCTTTTTACTTTGTTTTCCGCTTCAAAAACAGCTTGTTTTGCTTTATTTTCAGCGTTTGCCAGGTCTTGTTTTTTCTGGTCTTCGGATTTATTGTTGAAATAATCAGCGAATACTTTTGGCGCATCAAATTTTTTGGCCAAAGCGCCTTTTCTCACAATAGTAATCTTTGTAATTACATCGCTTTGCGCAATAGCGTTCACGATGGCCATTCCTTGGGTTACATGCCCAAAAACGGAGTGCTTACCATCTAACCATGGCGTTGCTTTATGGGTGATAAAAAACTGGCTTCCATTAGTTGCAGGTCCAGAATTAGCCATAGAAAGAATACCGGCTTTGTTGTGTCTCAAGTCCGTAAATTCATCTTTGAAACTATAACCTGGGCCACCGGAACCATTGCCGGAAGGATCTCCAGTCTGTATCATAAAATCTTGTATGACACGGTGAAATTTCAGAGCGTCAAAGAACGGTTTTCCTTTTAGTTTGTCATCAGTGACAAAAGTGTTTTTACCTTCTGCCAATGCAATGAAGTTCGCAACGGTAACCGGTGCTTTTTGGTAGGCTAGTTCCACTACAATGTCTCCTTTGTTGGTAGCAATTGTTGCAAAAATTCCCTCAATAACTACCGGAGCTTTTACCGCAGGTTTCACCGGTTTTTTTACAATTGCTTTTGCTGTTGTCACCGGTTTTTTGGCAGGAATAGATTTCTTGACCGTTTGGGAATGTACATTGACCATTCCCAGAAACAATAAAACCAGAATTTTAAATTTCATAGTGTACTAATTTAAAGGCTTATTTTCTTACTATTATTGAGGCATTTTTTCTAATAATTCAATTTCAAAAATGATGTTGGCATTAGGCGGAATCACACCTCCGGCTCCAGCTGCCCCATATCCCAATTGGGATGGAATAAAAATCACGGCTTTGTCTCCAAACGATAATTTTTCGATGCCTTCAATGAAACCAGGAATCATGCCATCTTTTTTACCAGCTTGGAAAGGGATGGGTTGGTAGCCGTTTTGAGCGGCTCTGTTTTCATCGTATTTTCCAAAAGTTTGGGCAATACTTTCGATACTAGCATCAAATAATTCAGCATTTTCAAGAAAACCGGCGTAATGAATGAAGATGCCAGTACCAATAGCAGGTTTTTTACCCCCGCTTTTTTTGGTGATCACGTATTGCAGTCCTGTTTTGGTTTTTGTTGCTTTGGCTTTCAATTCGGCAAAATAAGCTACTTTTTGTTCGCGGACTTCTTTGTATTTCTCGTTGTAAACTCGCTTGTTTTCAGTATCTACAGCTGCTTTTTCCTTTTGATTTTTATTTTCTACAGCAAAATAATCATTGAATATTTTTACTGCGTTAAATTTTTTAGCCGCTTCTCCATTTCTGATAATGGTAACTGTATTGATGTAATCGTTTTGTTGAATTTTGTTCACGACCTCCATCCCTTTTTCGACTACATGACCAAAAATAGTGTGTTTGCCATCTAGCCAAGGTGTAGCAAGATGCGTGATAAAAAACTGACTGCTGTTGGTGGCCGGGCCGTTATTGGCCATAGCCAGAACACCTTCTTTATCAAATTGCAAATCAGTAAATTCATCTTTGAACTTGTAGCCGGTATCACCAGAACCCGTTCCTAGCGGATCTCCGGTTTGTATCATGAAGTCATTGATGACACGATGGAATTTTAAACCATCAAAAAAAGGTCTTTTTTTAAGATTTTCATTGGTCACATAATCATTTTTCCCTTCTGCTAATGCCACATAATTTGCTACTGTAATAGGGGCCTTTTCAAAATTTAATTGTACGATGATGTCCCCTTTATTGGTTTCAATTTTAGCGTATAAACCGTCTGGAAGATCGCTGTGTTCTTCTTTACAGGAGTAAAATGAGGCAATTGCCAGGAATGCGAGTACGATCTTTTTTTTCATTTCTAACTTTATTTTTATTGGTTTATAGTGTCTTTAGGTGTACTGGTGGGCGGTACTTGTTGTTTGCTGGGAGCTGGGAGTACAACTGTTTTTACTGGTGCTTCGTTCTCTTTTTTATAAGTTGCTTCCGATTTAAAGTCACGCAGCGTAACCGTGCAGATTAAGGGCTGGTTGGTGCCAATTTTTTTGTCATCACCATGGTAACCGTACCCCATATTTGATGGAAAAAGAAAGGTAACTTTCTCGTTTTTACGCATTAGTTTGATGCCGTCTCGCAATCCCATCATAATATTTTGTTTGTCAACATAATAGACTTGAGGTCTTAGCTCTACTTCAGAATAAATGATAGCTCCCTTTAAATCTTTTATCTCGTAATCAAAAAAGGCTACATCTCCTTTTTTTGGCGTAAGCGTATCCGTTTCATTCCGGGTTTGATAGGTGTACCAATATCCTTTTTTTGAGGCAAGGTATTTTATCTTTGGGTCGCTTTTGATTAAAGCCTCAATTTTATCTTCTTCGGTGGCCACCAGTTTTTTGTTGCGTTGAATTGATTTTTTCATGAAACTTCCCGAAGCTTGCGAAAGGGGTCTGCGCGCCTCCTGATGCTGCTTGCAGCTTGACATAACCAGAATCAAAAAAAAGACCAGTGCAATAGGCGTACTGAATTTTAACATGGATTATACTTTTAGCGTTGTTACTAAATCTTCGAATTTTTTGATAGTTTCTGTCATTGATGTTTCTGATTTCCCTCCGGCTGCATTGCGATGTCCGCCACCATTAAAATGGTCTCTTGCAAATTGATTCACATCAAAATCGCCTTGGGAACGGAATGAAATTTTGATGATTTTTTCTTCTCTATTTTCTATAAAGATAGCTGTAAAAATGATTCCCTTGATGCTTAATCCGTAGTTTACAATACCTTCTGTATCGCCTTTTACATAATCAAACGAATTTAATTCGTCCTGGCTAAGAGTCGTGTAGGCTGTTTTATGTTCCGGAAGTACTTTCATGTTTTGGAGCGCTCTTCCTAGTATTTGCAAACGTCCAAAGGAGCTGTTGTCAAATAATAAGCTTGGGATTTCTGTGTTCTCAACGCCTAAATCGATTAATTCAGCCACAATCTTATGGGTTGTTCCAGTTGTTTTTGGAAAACGAAAAGAACCGGAATCGGTTAGGATTCCAGTATAAATGCAGGTTCCGATAGTCTTGTCGATATCTTGCTTTTTTCCAAGGAATAAAATGAAGTTGTATACCATTTCACAAGTTGATCCAAAGGCCGTATCAGAGTAGGTGATCGCGGCATAATCATCCGGTTTTTGATGGTGGTCAATCATGATGAAGGGCGCCTTTAGCTGGCATAAAACCTGCTCCATATCGCCGGCGCGGTGCAAGGCATTAAAATCTAAGGTAAAAATCAGATCGGCTTCTTCAAGGATTTTTGTGCAATTTTGTTTGTCTTTTTCAAATATTTTAATCGTTTCAGAGCCCGGCATCCAAGCCAGAAAATCTGGAAATTCATTGGGAGAAACAACAACGGGATGGTGTTTGTTTTTTAATAAAAAATGATATAAAGCCAGGGTAGAACCCATGGCATCGCCATCAGGGCCTCGGTGTGGGATTATGGCAATCTTTTTAGGAGTTGCTAATAACAACTGTATCGCTTGAATGTCTTGTATTTTCATAGATTGCGAAATTACATTTTTTTACTGTAATGTTGAAATCATTTATACAAATAACAAACTTTTAGAGGGTTATAAAAAGTAGGTGTTGCTTCTTTTTAATTTTTGGTACAAATGGTATTTTGCTCCTTTTACAATTTGGGCGTTGTAAATCCCCACGGAACCGGATGTAAAGTAAGCGATGCAGCACGCTAGACCAATAAAAATACCGCTTTCAACACCAAAAATTTCCATTCCCATGACCGTGCAAGCAATAGGTGTATGGGTGGCTCCGGAAAAAACAGCCACAAACCCCATGCCTGCCAAAAGGGCAATTGGCAATGGCACAACCAGCGATAAGGCACTTCCTAAAGTAGCGCCAACAAAAAATAGCGGGGTTACCTCGCCCCCTTTAAATCCTGCTCCCAGCGTAAATCCCGTAAAGAGTATTTTTAGTAGGAAATCATAACAAGCATTTGGACTCGAAAATGCCTCAATAATCATAGGAACTCCAAGGCCAATGTATTTTGTAGTTCCAATAAAATAGACGGCTAATGCAATGAAACATCCTCCCACAAAAGGACGAAGAGGCGGAAACGATATGGTTTTAGAAAATAACCGACCCCAAAAGTGTGTGCTTCTGGAGAAAAGCATGGCGACCAAGCCAAACAAAATACTCACGAGAACTACCCAGAATAAGGTAATGAAAGTAATTGAAGGGACAAAAGGAATAGCATAATGCGTGTGTTGTACCTGCCAAAGTTCCACGGTGAAATAAGCGATATAGGCAACAAAAAACGATAATAGGATGCTTTTTAAATTGATTTTACTAAAAAAAACAACTTCCAAAGCAAATAAGGCTCCGGCTAAAGGGGTGCCAAAAATGGAAGCAAATCCTGCGCTGATTCCCAGAATGAGGATTGTTTTTCTTTCGGAAACGTCAAGCTGAAATAGTTTTGCGAACTGATCAGCAATGGCACCGCCCATTTGTACTGCTGTTCCTTCACGACCGGCTGAACCGCCAAAAAGATGGGTGATCAAGGTGCCAAAAAGTACCAAAGGCGCCATTTTGAATGGAATAATTTGCTGCGGATTTTCGTATTCTTTTAACAATAAATTATTCCCCTTGACGACTGATTCCCCCCAATAGTAATATCCCAGTCCTATTGCCAAGCCGCCTATTGGCAAAAGCCAGATGATCCAGTTGTTGTTGTCTCGGGTTTGGGTTACCCATTCTAATGCTACCAGAAAAAAAGCAGATGCCGATCCGGAAAAAATACCTATTAAAATGCAAATGAAAATCCATTTGAAAAGGAGTGTCGTAATTTTATTCGTTTTTTCTAAACTCATTAGTAGAACAGCCAAAGTGTTTGTGCAAAAGTATTATAATCCGTCTTGAATTAATGATTTTTCAGGGGCTATTGCTGTAAATTCTATTTCAACTAGATATTCAGGACCGACTAATTTGCTGATTTCATAAAAACCAGTGACAGGTTTTATATCTTTAAAAAATTGAGCATGAGCCTTAGCAACGTATTCAAAAGTAGTAATGTCAGTAGTGAAAATTCGGGTTCTGATAACATCTTTCATACTTGCATCCAAGTCTTCAAGGACTTTTTCGACACGTTCTAAAATATTGAGCGTTTGTGCATAGGCGTCATTAGCTTTCACTTTTTTGCCGTCAACCAGTGCGACAGTTCCGGAAACCTCAATAGAGTTGCCAATGCGTACGGCGCGGCAATATCCCATTTTGTCTTCCCATGGCGAGCCTGTCAGTATGTTTTCTCTTTTCATTGTAGTAGTGTTTAAAGGTTGTTTAGTGTTATGGAAGGCGATGCTTTGGTATGGCATACTATTTGCAAGTTATAAAAAAAAGCGAAATAAAATCACCCGTTTTGTAATTAAAATATTCCTTTTATGTACCGGTTTTTTATGGTGTTTGGGTATCCAAAATATAATAAAATCGGAAATTATAAGTTATAAATGAAAGTTAAATTAGTGCTTCATTTTTGATTAAGTACAATAGGTTTTTTATTTTTAAATTTTTACAGGTACAAAAAACCTAATTTTGAAAGTTATGAAAAGGATTTTATTCTTAATGATTACCATCAGCATGTCTCTAAGCGGATATGCCCAAAACGAATTTAGCTCAAAATTTAAAGCCATTCCCCCTAAAAATATAGCACCAAAAATTAAAAAACCAATTCCTCCAAAAGCGAGTGTTCCACCAGTCAAGACACCTAATGTGTTTAAAAATCCGGAGTTATTAAACCCAAAACCAAGTGCTTCAGCTCCTGTAGCGCCGGCAAATAATTTTTCGATGATTCCTAAAAATGAGTTTATTAATCCGGGAGATGTGTATAGAGACAAATGGAATAAAAAAGAAGAAAAAACAGAAGGTTTGGTGTATCGAAAAAACCAAGATTTAGGCAATTTTACCACGGGATCTGTCACAGCAAAAGTAATGTATCGCGATGCGGCCTACGTTGATGGAGATCAGATCAGGGTGTATCTGAACGATAAAGTGATCCAGTACCAAGTGAATCTTGAAAGTAATTTTCAAGGATTTGAAATCGTCTTAGAAAAAGGATTTAACAAGATTGAATTTGAAGCGTTGAACCAGGGATCTTCAGGACCCAATACTGCTGAATTCAAAGTATATAATGATAAAGGAGGTTTGATATCAGGAAGTCAATGGAATCTGGGAACAGGTTTTAAAGCAACCATTATTTTGGTCAAAGAATAGTTGACATAAATCCTGTATTGTAAAAACAAAAAGACCTTTGAAATGAGATTCCAAAGGTCTTTTTTTGTCTTATTTGAAATTTCAGGGTACAATCACTTTGGATTTCGTCAGCCACTAGTTTGATAGCTTTTTTTAAAAAGGATCTGCAGTAACTTGAAATTTCATGTCCGCTTTTATGGAAATATCTTGAGTAATCGCCTCTTTGGTTATCGCTTTTGTTCGTAGTTTAAAACTTGAAGCTTTAACGTATTTGTCTAATTTTGCTGTGGTACAGGTTAAATTCAACGTGTTTGATGTTGCGTTTATATCGTCTAAAAAAGCCAGCTCAATCTCGTCGCTGTCATTTGTTGAAATATAAATATGTATCGATTTTAAAAATGAAAATGATTTGTTAGCAGGATTTGTTACCGTCAATTTCATCTCTTTCAATTTTACATCTTTGACTAATTCGGCATTTGTATTGTTATTTTCAAATGCGGTACTAGAATTAGACGGAACATCTGGAGTAACTAATTCTAAAGCGGTGTTCACTGGAAATCCAGATGGAATGGTAACGGTCGTTTGATTATCTATCGAAAAGGTCAATAAATCATCAATTACATTACATGAAATGATAATAAAGCCAAAAAAGGCAACGACTATAAAATTTTTTGCTTTCATTTTTGCTGTTTTAAGTAGATTATTAGGGCTGCAAATGTACTCTTTTATCTTCTAAACTTAATTTCAGGATAATTCCAAAATGGACTAAAAGGCTAATTCTCTTTTAAAAGATAGGAGAAATTATTTTGGCGATCCAAAATAAAATAAATATTTTAAAATTCGATTTTTCAATTCAAAATATAAAAAGTATTTTTGCACATGCAACACAACGTACTTATTTTAGATTTCGGATCGCAATACACACAACTTATTGCTCGTAGAGTTCGCGAATTAAATATATTCTGCGAAATCTTCCCATACAATCATTTTCCGAGTGATTTATCTTCTTACAAAGCCGTAATCCTTGGTGGTAGCCCTTTTTCTGTTCGAGGAGAAGATGCGCCACATCCTGATTTATCTCAAATTAGAGGGAAATTACCTTTATTAGCCGTTTGTTACGGAGCCCAATATTTATCTCATTTTAGTGGAGGTGAAGTGGCAGCTTCAAATACAAGAGAATATGGTAGAGCTAATTTATCTTTTATAAAAGAGAATGAAGTGTTCTTCGAGGGTGTTTCTGAAAACAGCCAAGTTTGGATGAGCCATAGCGATAGTATCAAAGCATTGCCCACTAATGGAGTAAAACTTGCCAGTACCCACGATGTGGAATTTGCAGCTTACAAAATAGAGGGTGAAACCACGTACGCCATTCAGTACCATCCGGAAGTTTTTCACTCAACCGACGGATCTAAAATGTTGGAGAACTTTTTGGTGAAAATTGCGGAAGTGCCTCAAAATTTTACGCCAAATGCTTTTGTTGAAGAAATGGTGGCTGAATTAAAAGAAAAACTACAAGACGATAAAGTGGTTCTCGGACTTTCTGGAGGAGTAGATTCTACCGTGGCAGCAGTTTTATTACATCAAGCGATTGGTAAAAACCTGTATTGTATTTTTGTAAATAATGGTTTGCTTCGTAAAAATGAGTTCCAGAACGTACTGGATCAGTACAAAGGAATGGGTTTGAACGTAAAAGGAGTCGATGCCGGTGATCGTTTTTTATCTGAATTAGCAGGTGTCAGCGACCCGGAGACCAAACGTAAAATTATAGGACGTGTCTTTATCGAAGTTTTTGATGATGAATCGCACCTTATACAAGATGTAAAATGGTTGGCACAAGGTACTATTTACCCGGATGTTATTGAATCCGTTTCTGTAAAAGGACCATCGGCAACCATAAAATCACACCATAATGTTGGCGGTTTACCGGATTACATGAAACTAAAAATAGTAGAGCCATTGCGCATGCTTTTTAAAGATGAGGTACGCAGAGTAGGGGCTTCTTTAGGAATAGACCCTGAATTATTAGGCAGACATCCTTTTCCAGGACCAGGACTGTCCATCAGAATTTTAGGAGACATTACCCCGGAAAAAGTACAGATTTTACAGGACGTTGATGCTGTTTTTATTGACGGATTAAAATCTTGGGGACTGTACGATAAAGTATGGCAAGCCGGAGCCATTTTACTTCCCGTTAATAGTGTAGGAGTAATGGGAGATGAGCGTACCTATGAGAAAGTAATTGCATTACGTGCTGTAGAATCTACAGATGGTATGACAGCAGATTGGGTACATCTTCCCTATGATTTCCTGATGAAAGTCTCGAATGACATAATCAACAAAGTAAAAGGGGTTAATAGAGTGGTGTATGATATCAGTTCAAAACCGCCGGCAACTATTGAATGGGAATAATACTTTACTATTTAGTCCTTTCTAAGAACAGCTTTTTTTAATGTTCCCATATAAACGGTATCAAATTTTTTAGAATAAAATTTGGTACCGTTCTTGTATTACTAATTTGAATAATTTATAAATGAAAACGATGAAATATTTTTTTGTAATTTGTATGGTGCTGTTGTTGTTCAATCATGATAGTGTTTTTGCACAAGAAAAAAATACAACGCACAAAGTGGCGAAAGGGGAAACAATTAACGAAATTGCTCAAAAATACAAGGTCACTCCATTTGATATATATCAACTAAATCCGGATGCTCAAAGTGGATTGAAACCAAACAGTATTTTGCTGATTCCTAAAAAAGGGGGCTGCCAAAAACCGTTGACTGCGACTATACCAGGTGCGAAGGCTATAATTCACGAAGTGACACCAAAAGAAACGCTCTATGGTATCGAAAAAAAATATGAGGTAACGGATGAAGCTTTAAAAGAAGCGAACCCTTTTCTTGAAAACGAGGGTCTTCAAATAGGGCAGACGCTTATTATTCCATCTAAAAATGGGTTAAAAAAAACAGTATCAAATCAGGATAAAGTAGTGTATCACGATGTGCTTCCAAAAGAAACTAAATACTCAATCGCGAAATACTATGGAATTACCATTGCAGAATTAGAGCAGAAAAATCCTGAAATAGTTTCCGGTTTACCCATTGGATATAAATTGCGTATCAAAGGGAATCCCGAAACTTTGGGGCCAAAAGCAGATAAAACGGAAGCAGCGTTTGCGTCCAACGAAGAAATGGGAGAAAATAATGCACAACCAGCCAAAGTACTCTTTAGTTACCGTTCCTATGTTATAAAACCGAAAGAAACACTGTATAGTTTGTCCCGAATGTTTAATTTGAGTCAGGAGGAATTAATTGCTTTAAACCCCGCTTTATCTCAGGGCGTGACAGAAGGTATGATTTTGAAAGTCCCGTCAGCGACTCCTGTTTTGCAAGAAATTAAAAAAGAATATACCGTATTGTCAAATAATAGCGCGAACAGGAAAAAACTAGTGCTTCTTTTGCCCTTTAATATTGCAAAAATGGAGGTGGATACTGCAAATTCAATCATCACCCGCTTGAAAAACGACAAGTTTTTGAATATGACTTTAGATTTTTATGCAGGTGCATTAATGGCTATAGATTCTGCCAAACAATTGGATCTTTCTCTTGATGTGAGTATCTATGATTCCCAGGAAACTAAGGATTATTCTAATATAGCAGCATTAATTAAGCGAAATAATTTGGAAGATTCAGATGCTATAATTGGACCATTTTATCAAAGTAACGTCGAGATAACGGCTGAATTACTTCATAAACACCAGGTTCCGGTAATCTCCCCTTTATCAAAAGATGTTGGTAACTCCCTTAGTAATTTATATCAAACCATTCCAACGACCACTGAGGTTAAAAATGCGATGTTCAATTATATGCGAGCCAGAGGAGGCGTTATTATAGCAGTAGTCGATAGGAAAAAAGAATCTGTAATTCAGTTTATAAAAGAAAATCATAAAGACGTTAAATTTGCAACTCTTAATCCAAATGGCAGTGTGTCTCCAGAAAATCTACAGCGTTTATTTGTAAAAGGCAAAATGAATTACGTGGTGATGGAAACCGAAAACACGAGTATGATCAAGGCAACTATGGCCACTATGTTGAGTGCTATGTCTGCGTATCAAGTGCAGTTAGTAATTCTGGAACCAAATGAAACATTAGACACGGACGAAATTAATTTTGTGAATTTGACAAAATTGAAATTAATGTATCCGTCAGTTGCTCGTGAAAATGAAACACCTGAAGCATTAATTTTTGAGAAAGAGTTTAAAAACAGGAATAAAATTACTCCAAGTGCTTATGCAATTCGTGGTTTTGATGTTACTTTTGACACGATGATGCGTTTGTCACAAGATAAGAAATATCAGGAAACAGTAGCCTTTACGGCAACGGAACAAATAGATAATAAGTTTGAATTCTATAAAAAAGAAGATGGTGGATATACCAATAAAGGAATTTATATTTTATATTATGATACCGATTTAACCATAAAAGAAGCAAAATAATGACATCAATAGTAACGTATTTAGGGGATTTAAGAACCTCTTCTATTCATTTGCAATCCGGGACTGAAATCTTTTCGGATGCTCCTTTAGATAATAATGGGAAAGGAGAAGCTTTTTCTCCAACGGATGCGGTTGCCAATGCTCTGGCAACTTGTATGATGACCATCATGGGAATAAAAGCACGAGATCTCGAAGTGGATTTAAAAGGATCTACCGCTGAGGTGGTTAAAATAATGAAAACGGAACCCAGACGTATTGATGTAATAGCGATTAATTTTGAGATGTACGGAACTGCTGATGTAAAGAATATAACAATACTGGAAAGCGCAGCAATGACCTGTCCTGTTTTCCTCAGTCTGCATCCTGAAATCGAGAAACGAATTGTTTTTAACTGGAATTAAATAGTCTTTGGAAGCAAGAGACAGGAAACAAAAATGATTATTTCTTCTTGTTTTCCTGTCTCTTGCTTCTTTTTTATTATAAAATGGATCAAAACCAAAAACAACTCATCAAGCTAGCCCATACTAAAATGCCTTTTGGTAAATACGAAGGCTGGTTTCTTATCGATATCCCGGAATACTATATTGTTTGGTATAGCAATAAAGGGTTTCCTAAAGGGGAACTAGGGGAACAACTGAAATTAATTTATGAATTGAAACTCAATGGTCTGGAAGAGTTAATTCGAAATATAAAAAAACGGTACCCAAAACCGATTTAATTTTCAATTTGACAATTTATAATTGTACTTTTGCCACGTTTTTTACACAACTACAATACAAATAACAACAGAATGAATCAAACGAAATATATTTTTGTTACTGGCGGTGTGACTTCTTCTTTAGGGAAAGGAATCATTGCAGCATCTTTGGCAAAATTGTTACAAGCTAGAGGATACCGTACAACCATCCAAAAGTTTGACCCATACATTAATGTAGATCCAGGGACATTAAATCCTTATGAACATGGAGAATGTTATGTGACTGATGATGGTGCCGAAACGGATTTGGATTTAGGGCATTACGAGCGTTTTTTGAATGTTCCTACTTCTCAGGCGAATAATGTGACTACAGGAAGAATTTATCTTTCGGTTATTGAAAAGGAAAGAAGAGGAGAGTTTTTAGGAAAAACAGTCCAAGTAGTTCCTCATATCACCAATGAAATCAAGGAAAGAATGCAGTTGCTTGGAAATTCCGGCGATTATGATATTGTCATCACTGAAATTGGGGGTACAGTAGGAGACATTGAATCCTTACCTTACATAGAATCTGTTCGTCAATTAGTTTGGGAATTAGGAGAGCATAATGGGATTGTAATTCACCTTACTCTGGTTCCTTATTTAGCTGCCGCGGGAGAGTTGAAAACAAAACCAACCCAGCATTCCGTAAAAACCTTGATGGAAAGCGGAATAAAAGCAGATATTTTAGTGTGCAGAACGGAACACGAAATTTCTGAAGAATTACGCAATAAACTGGCTTTGTTTTGTAATGTAAAAAGAGAAGCTGTTATTCAGTCTATTGATGCTTCCACGATTTATGAAGTGCCGAATTTAATGCTGGAAGAAGGACTTGATGTTGTGGCGTTAAAAAAATTAGATTTACCTAAAAAAGCGGCTCCGGATTTAAAAAACTGGAATACTTTTTTACGCCGATTAAAAAATCCAAAGCATACCGTGAATATAGGTTTGATAGGAAAATATGTAGAAATGCAGGATTGTTACAAATCTATTTTGGAAGCATTTATCCATGCCGGTGCAGCTAATGAAACAAAGGTAAATGTGATTTCGATTCATTCAGAACACATTGATGCGAATAATATACAGGAAAAATTCTCAGGTTTAGACGGAATTCTGGTTGCTCCAGGTTTTGGAGAAAGAGGAATTGAAGGAAAAATTGCAGCAGTGCAATATGCCCGTGAGAATAAAGTGCCGTTTTTCGGAATTTGTTTGGGGATGCAAATGGCCATCATAGAATATTCAAGAAATATGTTGGGTTATAAAGATGCTAATTCAACTGAAATGAATGAACACACCGCTTATCCGGTAGTAAACCTCATGGAAGAGCAAAAAACTATCACGGATAAGGGCGGAACAATGCGTCTTGGTGCATGGAAATGCGACATCAAAAAAGATACATTAGCCTATAAAATTTACGGAAAAGAAACCATTTCAGAACGCCACCGTCACCGCTATGAGTACAACAGTAAATACGTTGCTCCATTAGAAAATGCCGGATTGATGGCTTCAGGCGTAAACCCTGATACGGGATTGGTAGAAATTATAGAAATAGAAGATCATCCGTTTTTTATTGGCGTGCAATACCATCCGGAATACAAGAGTACGGTTGCAAATCCGCATCCTATTTTTGTGAATTTTGTGGCAGCAGCCGTTCAGGCAAAGAAAAAATAACTGAAAACGATTGGGTTTCAGTAAACCTAAAATTTATAACTTTTTTTAATTATAATGGAACAAAAAAAATTTGACCTCAATTCGATCATAGGTTTTGTATTAATTTTTGGTATTTTGATTTTTATCATGTATCAAAATCAACCTGATGAGAAAGTAATTGCCGCTGAAAAAGCACAAAAAGAATTGGTGATACAGGAAGCTAAAGCGAAAGAGTTAGAAGCTAAAACGGTTGCAAAAGCAACAATTGAGGTTGCTGCAACCGGAGATTCAACTCAACTGGCGCAGTTGCAAAAAACCTTAGGGAATTTTGCCTATTCTGCAACATTACCTTCAGCAAAAGCAGGCTTTACAACTATTGAAAACGAATTGGTTATGCTAAAAATAGCCAATAAAGGAGGCTATATTGTGGAGGCTACTTTGAAAAAATTCAAAAAGTTTGAGAAAAAATCCGGACAATTAGTACAATTGATCAAAGACAACAATGCCAATTTAAATGTACAATTGCTGACTAGTGATAACCGTACTTTAAATTCAAAAGACTTGTATTTTGAACCGACCTTGACAAAAGTTGGAGCAGATCAAATATTGTCTATGAAATTGAAAGCGGGAGCTAATGAATTCTTGGAATACAAATACGTGTTGAAACCAAACGAATATATGATTGGTTTTGACATTCGTTCCCAAGGGTTGAATAAAGTATTGAATACCGCCAAACCAGTAGATTTAGAGTGGGATTTAAAAACCTACCGAAACGAGAAAAGTGTTTCGTATGAAAACCGGTATACTGAAATCTATTTTGAACATGAAGACGGAAAAATAGATTACGCAGGATTGGGTCAGACGGAAGAATCTGACTTGGATAAAGCTACTTTTATCGCTTACAAACAGCACTTTTTCTCTACGATTCTATTAACAAAAACCCCTTTTGAAACGGCTAAATTAAAGTCAACTAATTTAGTTCTGGATGACAAAGTGGATACTACTTTTACAAAACAATTTAATGCTAACATTCCATTAGCATTTACTAATGGCGAATTAGATCACAAAATGAGTTGGTATTTTGGTCCAACAGATTATAAGACATTACACTCATACGATCAAAATCTGGAAAAAATTATTTCACTGGGTTGGGGAATTTTTGGGTGGATAAATAAGTTTATCTTTATTCCATTATTTGCCTTTTTAAGTTCTTATATTTCTTATGGAATTGCGATAATTATTTTTACAATTCTGATAAAAATAGCAATGTCGCCTATTACTTTTAAATCGTTCTTATCACAGGCTAAGATGAAAGTATTGCGTCCTGAAATAACAGAATTGGGTGAAAAATTCAAAAAAGACCCTATGAAGAAACAACAGGAAACAATGAAGTTGTATAACAAAGCGGGAGTAAATCCTATGGCAGGTTGTATTCCAGCATTGATTCAGCTGCCATTTATGTATGCTTCGTTTCAGTTTTTCCCATCGGCATTTGAGTTAAGACAAAAAAGTTTCCTTTGGGCGGATGATTTATCGTCTTTTGATGAAGTAATCCGTTTGCCTTTCTATATTCCGTTTTACGGAAATCACATCAGTTTGTTTCCTATTCTGGCTTCGATTGCTATTTTCTTTTACATGAAAATGACTTCTGGAGACCAGCAAATGGCTGCTCCGCAGCAAGAAGGAATGCCGGATATGGCAAAAATGATGAAAATTATGATATACGTGTCGCCAATCATGATGTTGTTTTTCTTTAATAGTTATGGTGCGGGATTGAGTTTGTATAACTTTATTTCGAATTTGATTACCATTGGAATTATGATTGTCATCAAACGATACTTTATCGATAGTGATAAGATTCATACTCAAATTCAAGAGAATAAATTGAAAGAGCCCAAAAAGCAAGGTAAATTCCAGAAAAAACTGCAAGAAGTGATGGAACAAGCCGAAGCTCAAAAAGCACAACAAAAGAAAAAATAATGCATAAAAAAAGCTCTCAAATATTGAGAGCTTTTTTATTAGATTAATTTAAGTGACCTGAATTCGGTACTAAAAAAAGTAATTATGAAAACATATTACAAAAAAAGAATATTGGTTTTGATGTTTTTGAATGTGTTTTTTCTTTATGCACAAACTGATTTTAATGTATTAGATGCAAAAGGGAAAAAACACGGAGTGTGGAAAGGTGTATATGAAACCTCAAAACGACCTAGATATGAAGGAACTTTTGAGCACGGAAAAGAAATTGGTATTTTTAATTTTTTTGATGATACCAGAGCAAAATCGCTAATTGCAACTCGAGAATTTAATCCAAAAGACAATGCAGCGTTTACTATTTTTTACGACCAAAACAAGAATAAAGTAAGTGAAGGTAAAGTGATCAATAAAGTATTTGAGGGTCAATGGAACTATTACCATTTGGCCTCAAAAAATATAATGACAACGGAACACTATAGTAAAGGAAAACTTGAAGGTTTGCGTACCGTATTCTATTTAAGTGGAAAAATTGCCGAAGAAATCAATTATATAAATAATTTAAAAAATGGCTTTTATAAAAAATATACTGAAAAAGGAATCGTGTTGGAAGAGTCTGTTTTCAAGAACGACCTTTATAACGGTTTAGCAATCTTTAGAGATTCCAACGGGAATACAGTCTCTAAAGGACACTTTGTAAATGGAAAGAAAGCGGGTATATGGCAGTTTTTTGAAAAAGGAAAAGTAGTCAAAGAAATCAATATGAGCTTTACAGAAAATGCCACAAAATCAAAAAACAATTAACGGTATCGTTAGCCATTACTGTTGTAAATCTTTTTGTAACTTTGCACCCTTATAAAATTTTAATTTTTTGAAGATGAAGCGTGTAGTTGTAGGACTTTCCGGAGGAGTAGATTCAAGTGTTGCTGCTTATTTGTTGCAGCAACAAGGGTATGAAGTTATTGGTCTTTTTATGAAGAATTGGCATGACGATTCAGTCACTATTTCTAATGAATGCCCATGGCTGGAGGACAGTAATGATGCATTGTTAGTTGCCGAAAAACTTGGAATTCCATTTCAAACAGTAGATTTAAGTGTTGAATACCAAGAAAAAATCGTAGACTACATGTTCAATGAATATGAAAAAGGACGTACTCCAAATCCCGATGTGCTTTGTAATCGGGAAATAAAATTTGAAGTTTTCATGAAAATTGCTTTGAGTCTTGGTGCTGATTATGTTGCAACGGGGCATTATTGTCAAAAAAGTGAAATCAAAGTGAATGGCGAAACCGTGTATCAACTTAAAGCCGGTGCTGATACCAATAAAGATCAATCCTATTTCTTGTGTCAATTATCCCAAGAGCAATTGGCAAAATCCTTATTTCCCATTGGCGAATTAACTAAACCGGAAGTACGTGAAATTGCTGCCCAAATGGAATTGATAACTGCCGAAAAGAAAGACTCACAAGGCTTGTGTTTTATTGGAAAAGTGCGTTTGCCTGAATTTTTACAACAAAAATTGCAACCCAAAGACGGAATTATTATCCAAATAGATAAAAATGATCCTGTTTACAGTGCTGAAAATCATGTAGGCCTAAGTGTAGAAGCGGATTTAAAATCAGCAGCAAGAAAAATTCCGTACACGCCACAAATGGGGAAAATAGTGGGGAAACATCAAGGGGCTCATTATTTTACTATTGGACAACGAAAAGGTTTAAATGTAGGAGGCACAACGGATCCCTTGTTTATTATAGCCACGAATGTAGAAACCAATACGATATATACCGGATTATCAAGTCAACATCCCGGATTATTCAAGAAAGCATTGCGTATTGAAAAAGAAGAAGTACATTGGATTCGTAAAGATTTGGCTTTGGCCAATGGAGGAACGATGGAGGTGATGGCAAGAATACGCTACAGGCAACCGTTGCAAAGGGCTACTTTGCATCAGTTTGAAAATGAAATGTACGTGGACTTTAACGAACCGCAGTCGGCAATAACCGAAGGACAATTTGCCGCGTGGTATTTAGGGGATGAATTAGTTGGTTCAGGAGTTATTTCTTAGTTTAGTACTTTATTTTAGTATGATTTCAAGAAAAACCGTAGTTTCAATTGCCATTTAATTTCATTGGAAGCTATATCTTTATATCTTAGCAATATAGTTACCTATGAGAAAATTCTATTTATTCTTTTTTCTATTCATTACTACTGTGGGTTTTTCACAACAGGATGCTTGGGTGTATTTTAATGCGAAGCCCAATTCTCAATTCTATGTTGATTCACCACTGAAAATGCTTTCTCAAAGAGCATTGGACAGAAGATCCAATCAAAATATTGCCTTAGATTTTAAAGATATTCCGGTAGAAGCTTCCTATGTTAATCAAGTAAAATCTACATCTGGAATTACTGTTATGGCAAAATCTAAATGGATGAATGCCATTCATGTTAGAGGAGAACAGGTAGCGATACAGTCATTAGCCCTATTTTCTTTTGTAGATAAAGTTGATTTTGCAGACAAATCGTTAAATCAAAAAGGTAAAACCGCAAAATCAATTAAGGTAAAAAAAGAGGAGAAGACTAGTAAAACCAAAATTGATTACGCTTACGGATCTTCTTCAACTCAAATACAGATGCTCAATGGGCACCTGTTGCACCAGCAGAATTATACTGGATCAGGAAAAATAATTGCCGTTATGGATGCCGGATTTCCGGGTGTAAATACGACACCACCCTTTCAACGATTGAGAGTAAATAACCAAATTTTGGGTGGGTATAATTATGTTTTGAGAGATCCTGAATTTTATACCGGTTCTTTTCATGGAACTTCTGTGCTTTCTACAATGGGCGGTTATAAAGAAAATGCTCTTGTAGGAACGGCACCTGACGCCTCTTATTATTTATTTATTACGGAAGATAATACTTTTGAAAATCCTGTGGAAGAATCACTTTGGGTTGAAGCAACAGAAAATGCAGATAGTTTAGGGGTCGATATTATTAATACCTCTTTGGGTTATTTTGATTTTGATAATCAGGCCTACAATCATACGTATGCCGAAATGAATGGCAAAACTGCATTTATGTCTCGCGGAGCTGAAATTGCATTTAGCCGAGGAATGGTTTTAGTGACATCGGCCGGTAATTCAGGAAGTTCCTCAAATCCTCATATTGCTGTTCCGGCAGATGCTGTTTCAGTAATTGCAGTTGGTGCAGTAAATTCCTCTGAAGTAATAACTTCTTTCAGTTCAATAGGTCCTTCTTTTGACGAAAGAATAAAACCGGATGTAATGGCACAAGGACAAGCAGCAGTAGTTTCAGATGAAGCTGGAAATATTGTAACGGCAAGCGGAACTTCTTTTTCCAGTCCAATTATGGCAGGAATGGTAGCGTGTTTGTGGCAGGCATTTCCTAAAAAAACTAATAGGGAAATTAGAGAATTAGTACTCAAATCATCCGATAAATTTTCAGTACCAAATAATCAGTACGGATATGGAATCCCCGATTTTAATTTGGCGCTAAGCAATCAATTGTCCATAGCTTCTTTTTCGAAAGATGATTTTATTATTTATCCCAATCCGACAAGCGATTTTGTTTCGGTTTCTTTACCTTCAAAATTTGAAATGGGTACCGTTTTTATTTATACTCTTTTAGGCCAAAAAATTTTAGAACAAAAAGTAACTCCTCAATCCGCAACTATTTCCTTAAAAACATTGGAGAAAGGAATGTACTTTTATAAAATGGAATCCGTTGGTTTTTCTAAAACGGGAAAAATAATGAAACAATAATACAGTAGGAGCACATGAACAAAATTACAGCCCTTTTCAAAATAAAATACCCAATCATTCAAGGTGGAATGATTTGGAACAGCGGATATAAATTAGCAAGTGCCGTCAGTAATGCCGGAGGTTTAGGATTAATTGGAGCAGGCTCCATGTATCCTGAAGTTTTGAGAGAACACATTCAGAAATGTAAAAAAGCGACTTCAAAACCTTTTGGAGTAAATGTTCCTATGTTGTATCCAAACATTGAAGAAATAATGAAAATTATTGTTGAAGAAGAAGTAAAAATTGTTTTTACATCAGCAGGAAACCCTAAAACGTGGACTTCATATTTAAAAAAAAATGGCATAACGGTAGTGCATGTAGTCAGCAGTTCTGTATTTGCGTTAAAAGCACAAGATGCGGGTGTCGATGCCGTTGTTGCCGAAGGTTTTGAAGCTGGAGGACATAATGGGAGAGAAGAAACTACGACCCTTGCGTTGATCCCTATGGTTAAAGAAAAAATAAAGATTCCGTTGATTGCTGCCGGCGGAATTGCCACAGGCCATGCAATGTTAGCCGTAATGGTTCTTGGTGCAGATGGCGTTCAGGTTGGAAGCAGATTTGCAGCGTCTATCGAATCATCCGCTCATGATAATTTTAAGGAAATCATCGTAAAGGTGAAGGAAGGCGATACACAATTGACTTTAAAAGAACTGGCTCCGGTACGATTGATTAAAAATAAATTCTATCAAGACGTACAGCATTTGTATGAAAGTGGTCCTACAAAAGAGGAAATTGTTACCTTATTAGGAAGAGCTAGAGCAAAACGAGGGATGTTTGAGGGTGATGTAATTGAAGGGGAATTAGAAATTGGTCAAATAGCAGGTATTATTCACGCGATACGACCAGCGGGAGAAATTGTCCAGGAAATGATATCCGATTTTGAATTGGCAAAAATGGAAGTGTTGAATTTCAATTTTTAAACAATGACAAAGACAAAAATATACAAGATATTGTTTTTTTTGGTCATAGGGTTGCATACTTCTTATGGACAAAGCTATACGTTTAAAACATCAGGATTTAGTGTTTTAGAAAAAAAAGAAAAAGGGGATAAGTGGTCAGATTTACAGCTGGTCAATCTCCGTGTTACTTTGGATACGGATAAAAACAGGATTGTAGTTTATTCTCAAATCATTCAATTATTTGAAATAATCGAGTATCAACCCACCGAAGAAAATGAGAGTGATATTGTGTATTCATTTACCTGTAAAGACAATGAAGGGGTCGATTGTACTGTCTCAATCATAACCAGAAAAAAACAAAATAACAGGAAACAGCTCTATATCAATTATGACAATCGGATAATAGTTTATAATATTTTCAATATGTAAATAGTGAATTATCGTATTAGATTTTGTTCCTTTAAAGCTTTTCGATGTCTTTGATGAAACCATCATATTCTAAATAAAATAATTCTACAGCATTCATCTTTTCGTTGTAAAAATCAAAGATTTCATTCCAATAGTTTTTATTGCTAACTCCCACACCCAGTTTTTCAACCCAAATGCGGCTAATTGTTTTTCCGCTTTCCAGGGTGTAGTCTTTTTCAAAAATCAAATCTTTGATAAATTCTTCTTCAAGAATGTTTTTTAACGCTTCGAATTTTTCAAAATAAGCCATTCTTTTTTCGTCACTTCGATGTTCAATATCTATTAAAACTTGCGCTTTTTTATTGTCTACGTAAAATTTAAAGGAGAAATCTTTAATCTTAGTATCATATAAGACCCATTTTCTGGGATATTTTTCTGCAAATGCAATCCAGAATTCTCGCTTTAATCTTTGGGTCTCTTCTTTACTGTACATTTTAGGGGCTTTTTGATCCTGGAAAATTTGCTCAAGCACATTTTCTAAACTATATTTATATTAAATTTCAGTGTACAAAAATAGACTTTGATTATGGATTTTCAAGAATTTTTACGGTTTGTTCCTAAATTAATTAATGCTGGGCTTCCTGCATTTGACGCACATATCAAAATGGCGCCACTAGAGCGATTGGAAAGCTTGAAAAAGAGTACTATAGAGGCTAAAAATCCAAGAATAGCAGCAGTGATGATGCTTTTTTATCCTAAAAAGGACAGTGCTCATTTCGTTTTAATTGTGAGAAACTCGTATAAAGGAGTTCATTCAGCACAAATTGCATTTCCAGGAGGCAAGTATGAATTACAGGATGGGAATTATGCAATTACAGCCTTACGTGAAACACATGAAGAAGTAGGGATCCATCCAGATAAAATTGAAATTATTAAACCATTTACTCAAATTTATATTCCTCCAAGTAATTTTATGGTGTATCCTTTTTTGGGAATTAGTAAAGAAGAACTTGTATTTGTACTGGAACCTGCTGAAGTAGCCAGTATTATCGAAATACCGTTGTCAACTTTTTTAAGCGATGCAATTGTAATTGAAGCAAAATTGTCAACTTCTTATGCGAATGATATAAATGTACCGGCTTTCAAAATTGAAGAATACATTATTTGGGGAGCTACAGCGATGATGTTGAGCGAATTGAAAGATGTGTTAAAGGAAGTTTTACGCTAAAATAGTTTTGTTTAGGAATTGAAAAGAGCAATTAATTGGCTGTCATGTTCAATTTTTTTCTGTGTACTTCAGTACTCAACTTCAAATATAATTTTCGTAAGTTTGTATTTAGAATTTTAAAAAAAAACACACAATTTTATGGGATTATTTAAGAGAAATCCTTTTGGTCATGTATTATTTATAAAAAAATGGTTAATTCGGATTTTTGGTGTCGTGACTCACAGACGCTATAGAGGATTCAATGAATTGCAAATTGAAGGGTCAGAAATTATCAGAAATTTACCGGACACTAACGTGCTGTTTATTTCCAATCATCAAACTTATTTTGCAGATGTAGTAGCTATGTTTCATGTTTTTAACGCAAGTTTGAGCGGACGAGAAGATACTATTAAGAATGTCTGCTATCTGTGGCAACCCAAAATGAATATTTATTATGTTGCTGCCAAAGAAACCATGCAGGCGGGATTGTTACCAAGAATTATGGCGTATGCCGGAGCAATTTCTGTAGAGCGGACTTGGCGTGCTAAAGGAGTTGATGTCCAAGAGAAAAAAGAAATTAACCCCGATGATACTGAAAACATAAAAATAGCCTTAAATGACGGATGGGTAATTACTTTTCCGCAAGGAACAACAAAATCTTTTAAACCAGTTCGTAAAGGAACGGCTCATATTATCAAACAACACAGGCCTATTGTGGTGCCTATTGTTATAGATGGGTTTCGTCGTTCATTTGATAAAAAAGGGTTTCGGATGAAAAAGAAAGGAATTCTGCAATCGTTCATTATCAAAGAGCCTTTAGATATTGATTATGATAATGATACAGTTGATGAGATAGTCAAAAAAGTAGAATTTGCTATTGAGCAGCATCCTTCGTTCCTTAAAGTTATTCCTGCTGAAGATATTAAAGAGCAAGAAGAGTTGAATAAATTTAGAAAATGGGAATATTAAAAAAAGAGGCTTTTGCCTCTTTTTTTATAAATCAATTTTCTTTAATTCTGCATAATTTCTATTCAATTTTTTTAGTAAAATTCCATAAATCAATTGATAAAACAGCCATACCATACCTACTAAAATAAGGATAAACAATAGCATAAGAATACAAGTAAAAAATATTCTTACTCCATCGTCATTGGTCGTTGCAGACTTAATTTGAATTTCATAGGATAGTAAAAGTACAGCAACAAAAAACACAAGTAACAAATTATATCCTATGTAGTATCGGACTGTTTTCCGGGTATTTAAAATGCATTCCATCAGTTTTTTAGTATTCGAAGTGACTGAAATAGAACGATAATTTTTATAGAATAAGTACATGAAGAATAATGCTACACTGTAACTTAAATAATCTAATACAGTTATGGAAATTTCAATGGATTCAGATTTACTTATTTTATCATCAGGCAGCAAAAAACTTAAAGTGTTTAACACTATAAATTCAATGATGCTAATAATAAATATCCATTTCACAATCGAAGACGATTTTCTATGAATCATTTTGTAAATCTCGGTTTCGGATACTTGCGCAAAAGAATTATCATTCTTCTGCCAGTCTTTTTTTAATAAATCCAGCTCTTTCATATTCCTTACGGATTTAATATTTTTTTTAATTTCCCTTTTATTCTATTCATTTTTACCCGGGCATTTACCTCGCTAATTCCTAATGTTTCTGATATTTCCTGATAATCCTTATCTTCCAGATACATAAATATCAATGCTTTTTCAATATCATTCAGCTGGTAAACCGCTTTGTACATTAATTTTAATTGCTCCTCTTCTTCATAATCATATTCCACGTCATTCAGGAAATGTTGTCGTCCTTCAAATTCTATGGTGTTTATGGATCGTTTTGTTTTTCGGTATAAAGTAATTGCTGTATTTAAAGCAACTCGATACGCCCAAGTAGAAAATTTGCTGTCACCTCTGAATTTTGGAAAAGCCTTCCACAGCTGAATCGTAATTTCCTGAAACAAATCCTTGTGTGCATCATCGCCATTAGTATACAACCTACAAATCTTGTGGATTATATTCTGATTTTCTTGCAACTGCATTACAAAAGAATGTTCTAAATTATCACTCATATATACGTTAGTAAGTCAATAGTGGTTTTTGTTACAAAGTAGTGCTTTTTTTTTGAAGCACAACAGTGTTCCTTTTTTGATACTATTCGTTTTGCAGTGCTTTTGCGTCATTTGTCTTCTAAAAGTATGGAGAGAATATATTGATAGGTACTCCTTATATATAAGGTATCGTGCAAATAGTTCTTTTTGATGATGTTTACCGAAATGATGTAGCATGATTTCTGTTTGAAAAGAAAGAGTTAAACCGGATTTTTTGTTCGAATGCTAGTTAGGGATGCTATCTTGAATACGCAAAGTGAATTGCTGAGTGCAATAAAGCATGAATTTTTAAAGATTTAATAAACAGGAAAGGCAATTTTACACTAGTTAAGGCTGCAGAACCCCTAAAATTTGTAGATAAAGTCATCCTTTCTTTTGAATCTGGATGAGGAGAAGAAAAAACTTTGATCTTCAAAAAACGAGATATCAGCTAGTTAAAGACAAAGTTAAGAAAAGTTTAAAAAAAAGGGATT
>NZ_RYDO01000021.1:0-36315 GCF_003984855.1 Flavobacterium sp. GSP6 | reverse complement strand
ATTTTGCGGACTTGTTTCATAGGCTAAAATTAAGATTATTTCTTAACTTAATGTGATGGCTAAGTTAGCATGTCCAATCATTGTAGGTGTTCGATAGATACCATCCTGATAGTATAAGTTGCTGTCGAACACCCGTTTTACAAATTCTCTCTTTTGGGTAATAGTAGCTCGATTATATATTGATTTTAAATCAACAAGTAAATCCAAGTTTTTTTGTAAAATTGTAAGTGTATGTTTATCTACTTGGCTTAGACGAGCAATAGAATTTTTGCAAGATGTGATTGCAGTACTACACTTAACGCTGAATTGTTGTATGGTCAACCTGAACTCCCCTCATTTTCATTATTTCCTCAACATCACGATAGCTTAACTTAAATCAAAGTTTGAAATATACAGCTTGAAGAATAATAGATTGTGGATAGCAGTGACCTTTGATATTCATGGATCGAATGATTTAAAAGCGCTAAAGATAAAAAATTATTTTAGATTAGACAGAACTAAATAGAGTTATGTAAAACATATTGCATGAATTTTCAATAAAAATATATGCAATTAAATAATATTTATTAACTTTGTAACATGAATAAATTACAAGAATTAAAAAAACATTTAAAACGAGGAAAAGTATACCGTAGGGCTGATTTGTCCAAATGGTCAAAATCCGTTGACCGCCATTTAGATGAGTTGGTGCAGGAAGGCACTTTGCAAAAACTGTCACAAGGCTTATACTATTATCCCGAAGTAACAGTCTTTGGAGAAACACCTCCAGAAGAAGAAGTATTGGTGCGCTCTTTTCTCAAAGACAAACGTTTTTTGGTAACTTCCTTAAATGCTTATAATTCTCTGGGAGTAGGAACCACTCAGTTATACAACAGCAAAACGGTTTACAACCACAAACGTCATGGAGATTTCAACCTCGGCGGTATGACATTTTCATTTAGGGTAAAACCTCATTTCCCATTAAAAGCCACCCCAGAATTTTTATTGGTAGACCTGTTAAACAATCTCGACCAATTAGCTGAAGACCCAAAAGAAGTAGTGTCAAAAGTGAGATTGAAAGCAAAAACAATGGATGCTAAAAAACTAAAAAAATCACTTCAGGAGTACGGCAGTGTTAAAGCAAAAAAATTGTTGGAACCTGTTATAACAGCACAATATGTCTGATTACTTACACAACCATAAAAACTTCCGTGATCTGCTCCGTATTGTAGGAGCAGAATTAAATATCGAACCTGGACTTATCGAAAAAGACTATTGGATTATGCATGTGTTGTTCGGGCTAAAACAGCAAGGGTTTCAATTCGAACTCAAAGGAGGTACTTCTCTATCTAAAGGGTATGGAATCATACACCGTTTCTCCGAAGACATTGACCTCCATATCAAACCACCGGCTGAAATGGAAATAAATGAAAACCCAAACAACAATAAGCCCCGGAATATTCAAAAAAGAAAAGATTTTTATGATGGATTGGCAGATGAAATAAAAATAAACGGAATCATAGCAGTAAAAAGAGATGAAACATTTGACGACCTAAAGCAATACCGCAGTGGAGGCATACGATTACATTATGAGAGTATAATGGAAACAATTGAAGGAGTTAAAGAAGGAATTTTACTGGAAGTTGGATTTGACACGGTAACACCAAACAACCCTCTAACAATATCGTCTTGGGCATACGAAAAAGCAATACAGCAAAAAGTAGACATAATTGACAATCGGGCTGTAGATATTGCCTGCTATCACATTGGGTACACTTTTGTCGAAAAATTACAAACAATTGCAACCAAATTTAGGCAGGAGCAGGAAGATAAAATAGAAAGACAAAATTTGATGCGCCAGTACTACGATGTCTATAGTCTGTTACAAGATAATACAGTAAAATCATTCATAGGCACAAAAGAATATCAGAAACACAAAGAAGCTCGTTTTCCTCCCAAAGACTATGAAATACTCATTGCTGATAATGAAGCTTTTTTATTGAAGAATTTAGAACTTAGAGAGCGATTTATAAAACGCTATAAAAAAACGGCAAAATTGTATTACAAAGGTCAACCTAACTTTGACGAACTACTTGTTGAAATCGGTAAATGGGTTGATAAATTGTAGTTTTCTAAATTAAGCCATGCTCTTGAATAATTTTAAATCTAAATATTTCATTATATTTGCTATGGGTGGATTCTAAAATTTTCGAGTCAAAATTGAGGAGAAAAGCAAGACCCTAGGATAATAAAAGTTATTAAAACGTAACAATATCAACCGGTTAGAAATGGAATACAAATCCCTCTTTCTCCGCTGGTTATTTCAAAAAACCTACCAAAACCCTTTAAATCCTATGATTTAGAGGGTTTTTTAATTTACTCCCTATCCAAATTATTCATAGTTTCTCATTCTAAAGGAGTACAATTCGGGGCACTATAAAATTTCAAAAACATTGTACCCCTACCTATGTAAACCCTTTTGAAACAAGGGGTTCATTCATTGAACATCTTGTTTTGAGTTGATAGTTTTTCTAAATTTCTATTAACTTAAAGGTTACCAATTATGGACAATCCAATTTCAATCCTTTTTTATTTAAAAAGAGTCAAAGTCAATGCTCAAGGTTTGGTTCCAATTTTTCAACGAATTACCATCAATGGTAGACGACTGGATAACAGCACCGGCAAGTTTGTTGACCCAGACAAATGGCACTCCGAAATGTCTAAAATGAGAGGGACTTCGGAGGAAGCTCGTTCAATCAATGGACATCTTGACGATTTAAAATCAAAGATTTTAAATGTGGAGAAAAATTTAATTAAAAAAGACATCCCGGTAAACTTTGAATCCTTCAAAAATGAGTTAACCGGTAAAAAAGAAAGGGAGCGAATGTTAATTCCTATCTTCCAGGAACACAATCGTAAAATCAAAGAACTGGTGGGTCAGGAATACGCACCTGGTACACTGGAACGCTATGAGACTTCGTTAAAACACACTAAAGATTTTATTTCTTGGAAATACAACATCACGGATATCAATATTGAGAAGATCGATCATTCCTTTATCACCGAATATGAATTCTACTTGCGCAGTGAACGAAAATGTGCCAATAACACTGCTGTAAAATACATCAAGAACTTCCACAAAATCATCAACCAGTGTTTGGCCAATGGATGGCTAAACAAGGATCTTTTCGCCAATTACAAAGCAAAAGTCAAAGAAGTCATTCGAGAGTTCCTTTCTGAAGCCGAAATAGAGCAAATGATAAACAAAGAATTTGTTTCCGAGCGATTGAGCTCGTTCGCGATATATTCGTTTTTAGCTGCTTTACAGGCTTGGCATATATCGATGTAAAACAATTTTCCCTTCCAATGGAAACAGAAAAAAATAATGAAAGTAAATCTTTGCGATAAGTACCCAAAAACGGTACCTATCGCAAAAAGATACTTTTTAATGAATGAAATAACCTTCCGAAAACAAATAAAGTATATCGAGTTAAACCAAATGCATTTGGAACCAAAAGGTCTGTTGAGTCTGAAGGAATTTCCAGATTTTATTGAATATCTGTATAAAATTAATTCAAGAAAGAAAACCAGATTAATATAGTATATACCGGTAAATGAAGCCATAAAAGCCAAATATATATATTATCAATAATTTATGAAAATTTAATTATTATTTCCACAATGTGGAAAACCGTAAAACATAAAGATTTTAATTCTATAAATTTGAAATATTTAAGCAAAACACTGTAAATAAAACACAAGGGTTTACTTACAGTAATAATAACCAGTTCAAAATTTGAATAGGTTTATTTGTTTAAAATTTATAGATTTACAAGGTGATTTATTTCAACACTTAGTTGTAAATCAACCTATTTAGACTCATAAAAATGTTTACAACAAAACACCAATTAGTCCGGTACAACAAGCTAGACAAATGCTTTCAAAACTTTGGTAAAGAATATAGCATCGAAGATCTTCTCGATTCGGTAAATGATGCTATAATAGAATTTGATCCAAATAGCTCTGGTGTTGAAATCAGAACCTTACGTAAAGATATTAGTTTTATGAGAAGTTCATCGGGATATGATGCACCTATTGAAACCATTAAAGGTGCTACTGGTTTCTATTATCGCTATTCTGATAAAAACTTCTCCATAAATAAAAGTCCACTCAATAATAATGAAGCAGAACTATTAAAAAATGCAATATCAATTTTGCAAAGATTTGAAGGCAGCCCAGAATTCGAATGGATAAATGAAATAGCACCATTATTAAATGACAAATTTGGGTTGAAAAATAATGAAAACAAGGTGATGTCATTAGAATCTAATATTGACTATAAAGGGTATTATCTCATAACCCCAATTTTCAATGCAATAATCAATAAAACAGTTATCAAAATAAAATATGAACCATTCAACACTCCTGAATATGAAATTACCTTCCATCCATATTTTTTAAAACAGTACAATAGCAGATGGTTTGTTTTTGGATATAATGAATACAATGATAATTCACAATGGAATTTGGCATTAGATAGAATAAATGGTGATATAGAAAAAACAAATAATAAATACAAAGAAGACACTACTAACTGGAATGATTTTTTTGAAGATATGATTGGGGTTTCAAAAGGACAAGACGAACAATCAGAAGAAGTAAAACTTATTTTCAATAAAGGGCAAGCCCCATATATAAAGACAAAACCATTCCATAGTACTCAAAAAATGAAAGTTTTAGAGGATGATTCTTTGGAAATACGCATCAACGTTATAATAAATTATGAGTTGGAAATGAAAATACTATCTTTTGGTGAAAAGGTAAAAGTTATTACTCCAGAAAAATTAGCACTCAAAATAAAAGAACGAATCAAACAACAGCTAAAAAATTATTGAATCTTGGTGTGTATCTATAATGCACAGAGCCCTTTTACATTTGCATTATAAATTTTAAATATAATATTTATGAGCTTCTTTTCTACTTTACTTCTAGCAAAAAATTTACCAAAACACGACGGAAGACCTCTTTGGAAATATATGTTTAATGATGAGGATTATGAAAAACTCCTAGAAGAATTAAAACTTGCTCGACCTTTATCTATCGATCCAAGAGATGTTACAATGTATTACGCAGAATGGTGGAAAAAAAATTACAACGGTGGAACACCAAGTAAATTCGAGATTTTTAATTCATTAAATGGCAATGTAAGACATAATTTTAATCAAGAAGATTTTTTTAAACTTGCTGTAACAGGAGCTCGAATGTTAGGAATTAAGTGGATAACCCGACAAAACACACTATACTTTAGAACGTTACTTTTACAAGGAGGGCTACCTTTATCTCACATCTCTGAAAATCAAGGTATATACCTAAATTTTTTAATAGCAGTTTTAGAAGAACAACCAGAAACGATTGAGGATTTTATTTTCAAACCCCACATTACAGGGCTTTTGCCTCTGTCTAGTCAAAACAAAGACATTTATGAAAATTGTTTCGAAATTGTAAAATCATTTTTAAATAAAGAGGATATTTATGACGAGCTTTTTAAAGAAAGTGAGGCTTTAAAAGCAATTTCTAATACTCTAAAAGCTAGAGAAAAATTACTCATTAGAAAACAAAGATTTTCTAAACCTAAAAACTACTGGCTTTTAAGTTTCAAAAAAGAGAAAATAAGTATTATTCTGAGAATTGGGCTTGCAGATTCATACAACTCAGAATCCCTATCCAATATTTTAGGCTTTGAAGTAACAGGTAAAGAATATCAGTTTTATGTAAATGAAGAATTAATATGTGTATTCCGTAAAATGATTAACGGGAACTTTAAAACAGACTGGTATAATCAACAAAATCAAGAGTGGAATGGAGTAAGTAATTTGCCTTATACATACGTAATAAAGGATGGTGAAAAACACGAAGTAACGGATTTTATTGAAACGATTCCGAACCTAAAAGAACCGAGTCTTTGGTCTAGATTTTCCGATAATGAATGGCGTTTAATAAAAGGAAATGGTACTTCTAACAATGAGGCCGCAATACTTTTTCCCGCAGATTGGTATAGCAATCTTCTAACAATGGACCTTTCTTTATACGAGGAACAATTATCCTGGTTAACTTTTGAAGGAGAAGTGGAAATTTGCAATCAACAACAAGTTAGAAAATATCTAAGTGGTGTAAACTCATTTGAATGTACAATTGTAAGTAAAAAACCAGCTTGGATGCTAAAAGCAAGTATGCCCGTTGTAAATAGCATTCCCAATGTTATTATTTATGATGAGAATAGCAATAGGTTACCTGATTCAAAGTCTAAAATTTGGATAAGAAAACATAATTCAAATGAAAGTTGGGAAGGACTATCAAAGTTACATCATATCCCATTGGGCTGTATTGACATTAAGATAGAGAAAGAGGGACTCATTGCTTATGATATGTTTTTTAATATTGGCAATCTCAAAGCTAAATATGCCACTAAAGCTATAGATAATGCAGAAATAGAAATAAATAACCTAGAATCATTTGAATTTAAATTGGATGAATCTCCGATTTTAAAAATACAACAACTCAATAATAAATTCTCTTTAAAAGTTAATACCGAATACTCAAAAATACCTACCGGAATAAAAGGTTCTCTTGGACAAAAAAACCAAAAGAAACTTTACTTCGAGATGGCTTCTCCATTTGAAGGGATGGCTATAACTAATGCCGATGGGAAAGTAATTACTGAAGTAGAGAAACTAACTTTGGCAAACTTATATGGTCTTCGGATTTTGAGTACACCGAATACCGGAACTATTCTTAGAATTAAAAACAGATTAAAAACAGAAGTGATAATTACTAAGGAGATTAAAGAATCCTCTCAACCAATTATTTCATTTTTAGAGGAAATTACAAGACTGTATTATTTAGCCGATGCTATGGATTACAGAAACAAAGTTTGTTTAGAGTTAATAGAAGGTAGTAAGACAAAAACCTATGAAATTACTGGATTTAGCCATACTTTAAATGTAGAAAAACAATTTGAAAACAATGTAAGTCTGCAGTCTTCTGAAGATGAATTAGATTTATATGCAATCCCATTAAATTGCAAATCCGAAAATATAGAGTTAATTCCTTTAGTTAGGAATGAATTATACTATACGATTCCTTCTACTGAAATAACGAATCAATTTATTGTTATATCATCCACAGAAAAGGGCAAACAATTAATGCCTCGTTATGTGAATACGAATGAAGAATTTATGGAAATAAGTAAAGAGGAACGTATAGATCAATTTCACTCCCAACTATTAGAAGAAAATTATGATGGTCAAATATGGAAGCAGTCATTAACTTATTTTACTATTTGTATTAAAAACCACATACCATTCTCAACATTCGATCAATTAAGAGCAATTTCAAGAAGTTCAAAGGTCGCTGCAAGAGCCTTTTTGTTTTTAGGAATTAACCAGGAGGAAACTGATTTTTTTATCCAAAAAGCTATTCCTGAAATGGAAAAAGATTTAGGTTTTTGCTTTCATTGGATTAAAAATGAGGACTGGGGAATTGCATTAAATGAATTAGACGAACTATATAAAAATCAATGTTTTGTACAAATTTCCGGATTGATCTCTTTATATATGCGGGAAAATGGATTTGATGATATATTAAAATTTATTATGGGCGAAAATATCAAAAAAGAAAATATCTTATATAGTGATATACGTGAGGTACGAGCTTTACTGGGCGAAAGAGTACTGAAAGAACTTCCACGTATGACTCCTAAAATCACAAAAGAATATAATATTTCTATAAATGAACATTTGCCTGTAAAATTATTATTAAGAGCACCTATTGCGGTCGCTGAGTCAATTAACGATACCCCAAATGCATATCCTATTTGGGCTGGCGATGACCATCGAGAAAGTATTAGAAGAAATATACAATACAGCCAGTATCTAAATTCTGAATTTTACAGCAGAGTCATTTTACAAGCCCTAAAAAATTAAACTATGAATTTTCAAGAATTTTATACTAAAACAGAAAACAGATTAACAGATGCAATTCTATCACTTTGGGCAACCGGAGATAAAGAAATGCAGGATTACTTTAAATATTTATTGACTCAAGAGCCTATAATAGCTGATGCAGTTTTCCAAAATACTTTTCCTTGGGAACAAGACAAGCTTACATTTGGTGAAACTACTAATGTATTTCAAAATGAATTTATAAATGCTCTTGATGCTATTAGAGATAAAGAATTTCAATTTCCAAAAGATAGAAAACCATATAAACATCAATTAGAAAGTTGGGAAGTATTACTAAATCAAAAAAAATCAATTGCCGTAACAACAGGTACCGGATCTGGTAAAACAGAATGTTTTATGCTTCCAGTGCTACAAGATATCCACGAAAATTGCAGACATCAGCAAGGTATAAATGCGATATTTTTATATCCTTTAAATGCCTTGATTGCCAGTCAGAGAAAAAGAATGCACGCTTGGTGTTCTGCTTTAGATGGAGTGAAATACGCATTGTTAACAGGTGAAACTTCAAACAAAGAAAGTAGTAAAGACAAAAAAGCCAAAGGGCTTCCTGAACTTATTTCAAGAGACCAAATTAGAGAAACACCTCCTCAAATATTATTTACCAATCCAACAATGCTAGAATATATGTTGGTAAGAAATGCCGATGTACCTATTCTTGAAAAATCAAAAGGAAAATTGAGATGGATATTGTTAGACGAAGCACATACACTCACTGGTTCTAAAGCAGCTGAAATGGCTTTATTGATTCGAAGAGTAATTACTGCATTTGAAGTAGATGTTGCCAATGTAAGATTTGCTATCACATCTGCAACCGTGGGTGATGGTAATACGGATATACTTAAAAAATTTATGTCTGACTTATGTGGCATTTCAATAAATCAAATTGAAGTTATTCAAGGGAAAAGAGTTAACAATCAAATTTCAGATAAAGATATCCCGAATCTTTCGGATAAATTAACTCAAAATAACATTAAGCTTTTAAGAAATGAATTGCTGAGTTCTGCAGGTTTAAGTCAAAAAGAGATTGGACAAAAATTAAAGATTACAGATAAATACAAACAATTAGAAGCTGTCGATATTCTTGCCGATCAAAAGGTAGATAAAGAAAATTTATTGCCACTACGTGGTCACTTTTTTACTAGAGGAATTGGAGGGGTTTATGTATGCACTAATTCTAAATGTGATAAGCACAAAGATAAAAAACCTGAAAAAGCATTAGGAACAATGTACACTGTAGCTGGAAAAAAATGCAGCTGTGGCCATCCTTTATTAGAGTTAATAGCTTGTAGGAGTTGTGGCAATATGATGATTGAAGGAGAAAGAGCAAAAGGAAGAGACAAAAGAGACAAGATAACCCAAAAAGCGAGTGTTGGATATGAAGCTTTCAATATGGAAAATAATGAAAATGAGGAAAATCAACAAGAACAAACAAATAATAATTCCGTTAGGCTTATTAAAAATAATGTACATCTAAATTTAAGAAATCAAAACCTATTTCCTTGTTCCATTTCAGAAAACAATAACATAATATCAGGGGAAGAATTTTTGATGACAGAGGATAGTCATTGTCCTCATTGTGGGAATCTAAATGAAAACCCTATACACTTCCGGATTTCATCGGCTTTCACTAATAGAATTTTATCCGATATTGTTTTAGACCAAACACCAAATGCTACAGATGCTATAACAGTCACATCAAAAACACTTTACAAAGGCAAAAAGTACATCTCTTTTACAGATAGCAGACAAGGTACAGCAAAGATTGCGGCATTAATAAACATTGACAGTGAAAGTGATTGGATAAGATATCAAACCTATCATTTCCTACTCACCAAACTAAAGAAGAATCAGGTTGATGCAAGTCAAGATGAGTTAATACAAGCAAGAGCTCAGTATGTCCAACAATTAGATGTGGCTTTACCTTTTATGAAAAAAAACATAGAGGAACAAATAAATCAAATCAGCATCATTTTAAATACGGGCAATGGGGAATCATTAAATCATAGTCGTTCTTCTTGGAAAGAAATAATTGATTTTATTAAGGAAAAAGATGGTTTCAAAACACTTTTTTTCAAGGGAGCCAGAGGTAACAACATTGCAACTGAAAACGAAACCTATGCTAAATCTTTATTATACGATCAATTTGCTCGAAGAATTCCTAGAGAAAGGTCTTTGGAAAACTTAGGTTTGGTTAATGTAGTTTATCCTAATCTTGAAAATATTCAATTACCTGAAATAGCCATTAAACTAAATATTACAAAGGATGAGTGGCAAAATTTATTGAAAATTGCAGCTGATTATAGCCTACGCTATAATTTCAATTTTTTCTTTGATGATTCAATGAGGTTATTTTCTTCAAAATTTTATCGTTCGCAACTGATATATCCCGCTAATTCTGAAATAGCAAATGCAAAGAAATGGGCACTTTATAACCCAAATTCTATTGCACAATCACGTTTGGTACTATTGATATGTGCTGGACTCGGTTGGCAGGATAAACAGGATATTAATCAAGAAAGAGAAGATCTACTTAATGATTTCTTAGAAAAAATATGGAGAACCCTAAAAGAAAAAATATTAACTGCAGATGGAGATGGATACAAATTAAATTTACTTGAAAACACTCAATTTGAAATTGCTGGACAAGAATTTTTATGTCCTGTTACCAATCGACTAGTAGATAAAATTTTCAGAGGTTATTCACCTTGGGTTAAAGGTAATCTAATGGAAGAAAATTTACGGAACTACAAAATCGACGATAGTAAAAACCACCAATTTCCAACTTATTCTCATCCATATCATTTGAGTGAAGAAAATACTCCAATAAATAAAAATGAAGTTGAGGTTTGGTTGAAAGAAAACAGTCAAGAAGCAAGAAATAAAGGACTCTGGAATGACCTTCACGAACGAATCTTTGATTTTGACAAGCTATATTTAGCCGGAGAACACTCCGCACAACAAGACAAAAAAAGACTGAAAGAGTTAGAACAACAATTTGAAACAGGAGAAATAAATATTTTGAGTTGCTCAACTACGATGGAAATGGGTGTTGATATTGGCGGGATTTCTGCTGTAGTAATGAGTAATGTACCTCCTATGCCGGCCAACTACCTGCAAAGAACTGGTCGTGCAGGTCGTCGTTCAGAAAACAAATCACTTGCATTGACTTTCTGTGCTCCAAATCCTATTGGATTGCGTACAATGAACAATCCAAAATGGGCATTAGAACATAAAATTGCTCCACCTATTTTGGCATTTGATAGTAAAAACATTGTGGCAAGACACGTTAATTCTTTCCTGTTCGGTATTTTTATTAGGCAACCTGAAAATGAAAATAGAGGTCTTAATATAAAAGAAAATATTGATAAATTCTTCTTTGACGGAGCTCCTACTATTGCCGAAGCCTTTTTAAACTGGTTGGAAAACAATGATCTCTCCGACTTTAAAAACCAATTAACCTACCTAGTTAAAGAAACTCCTCTGAGTAATAGTAGTTCCAAACAATTAATCACATTGGTGATTGATAATTTCAAAAAAGTAATTCAAAGGGTTAGAAAGCAAAAAGAAGGTTACGAAAAAAAATTAGCGGAATTAGAAAAAGAATTTGGAGATAACAGTCCGGCTTATAAAGCTGTAAAATATAGAAAAGGGCAATTCCTTCAAAAATTTGTGATAAGCTACTTAGCCGAAGATAATTTTTTACCAAATGCTGGTTTACCAACGGGCATAGTAGATTTCGAAAAATTAACTTTATCAGATATCAGTCGTAATAAGCAAAACAAATTTAAAACAAATCCGAGTTATCCAATAACAAGAGCTTTAACTGAATTTGCTCCAGGAAACAACATACTAATAGATGGATTAAATTATAAATCATCGGGTATAATAATGAAAAACAACTGGGGACAAGCAACAGAGCGTTCTACCATACAAGGATGTAAACATTGTGGTTTCCAACGTACAGTAGATTTTGGCAAAGTAAACGAAAACTGTCCAAAGTGTGGTGACTCAAATTCATTCGTCGGTATAGAATTAGGAGAACACAAAGGAAATTTTACAGAATTGGTAGAACCTGCAGGCTTTTCTATCGATTTATATACCACTCCTACAAGAGTGATTTCAGAAAAAAGCAAACCACAATATTTAGAACCCTTACTTCTTAATATTGACCCTTGGAAATTAGATCAAAACGGGTATATCGATTTTAGGTCTAGCACTGAAGAAGAAAATGCACAAATACTTTTTTACAATACTGGTAGTGGTGAAGGCTATAGTTTATGTTTAGATTGCGGTAAAGTAGAAGCTTCAAACGAAAAACTCGAAGGGCACAAACGCTTGAGAGGTGGGAAAGATAAAGACGGAGAAAGTCTTTGTACGGCTCAAAACATTCGTGATTATATTATTTTGGGAAGTAGATTTAAAACCGATTTTACCGAAATACGTTTGAAAAAGCCTGATAACTCATTTGTAAACGAAAAAAAGCTGGCCTATACTTTAGGTGTGACCTTTACTAAATCACTAGCCGAACTATTGGCAATCGAAGAAGCCGAATTAGGATTTGGTATTAAAAAATACAATGGATATCTAACTGTCTTTATTTACGATACAGCTAAAGGTGGCGCTGGCTATTCCTCACAATTCCGTTTATATACAGAAAAAATTCTTCGACAAGCGCTAGAAGTATTAGATAATTGCGAATGCAAAAGTACAGGCTGCACCAGATGTCTAATAGACCGAAATACACAATGGCATATTGAAGATGTTGATAGACATATTGCTATAGATTGGTTAAAAACTGCTCTTGATAACCAATTACCGGATGTACTTAAATCTAAAACATTAAATGCAAACCCAGTTTTTGGTTCTTTATTGGATGAAATTAAACGCTATAATTATCATTTCGGAATCAAAGAAATAAACATCCATACCAACAATACCATTGCTGATTGGGAAACTGATAATATGGAATGGTTAGAAAATTTAAAAAGAGATAGAATCAAAATTAACCTTATTATCGAAGGTGATGTCAAATACGCCAACAATCAGGAAAAATTATCGCTACTCCTATTATCGCATAACTACAATCTGAAGAAAGGAAACGATGAGGCACTTTTTGAATTTCCGGTACACCTAACAATAGAACTGGAAAATAATAACAGAATTGGATATGTGTCTAAGGCAAATTATGCCAATTTAGAAGACAAATGGACCAAGGATGTACAAGAAAAATTCTTTAAAGTGGAGTTGGATAGCATTAAAAATAACGAACCTTTTCCGTTACCAAATTTCACTACCAGTAATTTATACGAATCTAAAATTCATACTATTACCAGAAATAGTCAAAGTAATGATTTAGCTAAATTTGTAACAGAAAACCTAAGCAATGCACAAGATTTAGTGTCAAAAATAAAAGACAAATCTTTCACTGTTTCTTATTTTGATAAATACAATCAATCTGAATTTTCAATGCGATTGATGTTACAATTTATCAATGAACTTAAGGAATTATGGTCAATTTCTATTTCAGAATTCAATGTACATTTAGAAAAAGCAGCATTCAAAAGTCCAAATTATCCGGAATACATTATTCACAATTACAAAGAGTATGACGATTATGCTTATGATTTGAAGGAACTATCTAATGACTTTAATTTCAAAATCAATATAAAAGAAGAAAATAGACTACCTCATTATAGATTTTTCCAATTTAGTGCAGATGATATTTCTTTTAGTATTCGCATCGATGGTGGTATAGCTCACGGCTTTAAACCTGTAGAAAGACTATTGTCAAAAGATATGACATTAAATGATCAAATTTTTGAAATACGAAAAGATGTCCTTCACGATATAATTTATAACATAAGTATCGATAATTAAATAAGACCTGAAAATTCAACAAATAAAAAATAGTAATTTACTGTGTACACATAATGCACACACCCTCTCTAAATTTGCTGGGTAAACCAATAAAACGTAAATCCAATGTCTGATCAAACTTCTATCAAATGTCCAAAATGTGGTAATTCAATCGATGTGAATGAAATTCTAAAACACCAATTAGAAGACAGTATCCGTTTAGAATACCAAGCTACTGTTAACGCACAAGCAACCGAATTAGCGGCTAAAAACGAAGAATTAGAAAAAGCGAAAGCCGAATTTGAATCCAAAAAGAAACTGGAAAATGAAATGTTTGCAGACCGGTTGGAGCAAGCTAAAAAAGTTTCTGAAAAAGAAATAACTGCGAAAATAAAAATCAAACTGGAAGAAGAAAACAAAGAACTCTTCTTGGCTAAGGAAATAGAACTTACTGAAAAATCGAAAAAGCTTGTCGATTATAATAAAATGGTAGCCGAAAACGCCAAATTGCAACGAGAAAAATCAGAAATGAAAGAGGCTATTGAAGCCGAAAATCAAATCAAATTGAATGCGGTTTTAGAAGTGGAAAGAGAAAAAATAGTCAAACAGGAAGCCGAAAAAAACGAAATGAAAATCAAGGAGTTTCAGAAAAAATCGGATGACCAAAATAAACTGATTGAAGAGATGAAACGCAAGCAGGAACAAGGTTCTATGCAGTTGCAAGGCGAAGTAATGGAACTAGCTATTGAGGAATGGTTAGCTTCTCAATTCCCTTTAGATACAATTGGTGAAATAAAAAAAGGAGTCAATGGCGCCGATTGCTTGCAAATTGTTAATACCCGCGAACTACAAAATTGTGGCACTATTTACTATGAAAGCAAGAATGCCAAAAACTTTACATTAGGTTGGATTGAAAAATTCAAGAATGATATTCGAGATAAAAAAGCAAATGTAGGTGTTTTGGTTACCAAAGTGATGCCTAATGATATGGACAGGATGGGAATGAAAGACGGAATTTACATCTGTACTTTCGAGGAATTTAAAGCCCTAAGTGCTATCTTGCGACAATCGTTGATAAAAGTAAGCGATGCCGTTCAAGGACAGGAACACAAAGGAGATAAAATGGCTATGCTGTATGATTTCTTGACTAGCAATGAATTCCGTTTACAGATGGAAGGCATAGTGGAAGGATTTTCGCAAATGGAAGCCGATTTAACAGCCGAAAAAAGGTCGATGATGGCACATTGGAAAAAACGCGAGAAACAAATTCATAAAGTAGTTAGCAATACCGTTCATATGTACGGTTCCATCAGAGGAATTGCAGGTAACGCGGTTCAAACCGTTAAAGCTTTAGAACAAGATTACGATAGTGACGAAACAATTGTAGAATTAGAATAAGAACTGTCAGACTTTGCGCAGTCGAAGCCCAAATTAATATATAATTTCAAAAACACCTTATGATCACAGGCGAAATAAAATCTCAAATAGACAAAATCTGGAACGACTTCTGGACGGGCGGAATCTCAAACCCCTTGACGGTAATCGAACAATTTACCTACCTCATCTTCCTGAAACAATTGGACGACAAACAAACCCTGATTGAGAAAAGAACCAATATGCTCGGTGTGACTACCGACAAACCCATCTATTCTCCCGAACAAAAAGAATTGCGTTGGAGCAGTTTCAAGGACAAAGACCCGGAAGTAATGTTCAATTTGTTCACACGCCCACAACGCCATTTGAATGACGTTACCGTTTTCGACTTTATGAAAACCTTGGGCAAAGATGGCGGTGCATTTACCGAATACATCAAAGGCGCCACCTTTATGATACCAACGGCAAAACTATTGGATCGTGTGGTGCAACAAATTGACAAACTGCCATTGGACAACCGCGATACCAAAGGCGATTTATACGAATACATGTTAGGCAAGATTGCCGAAGCTGGTACCAACGGACAATTCAGAACCCCGCGCCACATCATTCGTATGATGGTCGAAATGACCCAACCCAAAAAAGACGACACCATCTGCGACCCCGCTTGCGGAACAGCTGGTTTCTTGGTCGCCGCTTCCCAATACATCCACGAGAAACACGAAGACTGGTTCATGGATCAAGACTTCCGGGAACATTATAATTCCACCATGTTCAACGGGATCGAAATTGACCCTTCTATGATGCGAATTTCGGCCATGAACTTGCAATTACACGGAATGGAAAACCCAACTCTGATTGGCAATTCTGCCTTGAGTGAAAGTAGCGGCATCAGCAGCCAATATTCTTTAGTCTTAGCCAATCCCCCTTTTAAAGGCGCTTTAGATTATGACGAAGTAGAAAGCAGTTTATTGGCGATAACTAAAACCAAAAAAACCGAATTGCTATTCTTGGCATTGATATTAAGAATGCTAAAACTAGGCGGCCGTGCTGCCGTCATAGTGCCCGATGGCGTTCTCTTTGGCAGCTCAGGAGCACACAAAAGTATTCGTAAAGAACTGGTCGAAAACCAACAATTACAAGCCGTGATTTCTATGCCAAGTGGCGTCTTTAAACCCTACGCCGGAGTAAGCACTGCCATTTTATTTTTTACCAAAACCAATAGCGGCGGTACAGACAAGGTTTGGTTTTACGATATGCTAGCCGATGGTTTTAGCCTGGATGACAAACGCAACGCTCAACTTTCAGAAGAAGTTTTCGAGCAATGTTTTGCTAACCCAGAAAGTGTATTAGAAGAATTCAAAGAAAAATGCGACATCCCCAACATTTTGTTAGATTGGAAATCAATAGGTACAACTCCCTCCCCTTCGGGGAGGGCTGGGGTGGGGACTGACCGTACTCAAAAATCCTTCCTTATCCCAAAAGCCGACATTGTAGCTAACGACTACGACCTCAGTATCAACCGCTACAAGGAAATTATCTATGATGAAGTGGTGTATGAAAAACCTCAAACACTTATTGCCGATATAAAGCTTATTGACGGCAAACGACAACAGGCAATGACCGATTTAGAAAAAATGTTACAATAATGAATTTTGCGGATGCCATCCGCAAAATTCAAATAAGAAGAAAAAGCGAATTCTTGGGATGCCATCCCAAGAATTACAAAACGAGGATAAAAATATTTTTATCACTTGTATAGTCGAGCTAGAAAAATAAATTAAAAATAGAGTTGGATTAATAATAAAACATAAATGACACAGCTACTAAATAAGGATTACAAAAATTGGATAACTGAAATAAAATCTAAAATTCGTTCTGTCCAACTCAAAGCGGCTACTACCGTAAATGCAAGCCTCATTCAGTTTTACTGGGAGCTGGGCAGTATGATTACCGAAAAACAAACCGCTTGGGGAACTAGTTTCTTGGAAAATATGAGCAATGATCTTAAAGATGAATTCCCGGAGATGAAAGGTTTTTCGGTTACCAATTTAAAATACTGTAAGCTTTTTTATAAGCAATTTTACTTTAGTCCTCAACTTGGGGACGAACAGGATTCAAATAGTCCTCAGCTTGGGGACGAAAATTTATTGCCGCTTTTAATACAAATTCCGTGGGGTCATATCAAATTAATTATTGATAAGATAAAAGATTTGAACCAAGCAAAATTTTATATTCAGGAAACCATCGAGAATGCTTGGGGAAGAGAAACATTAGCACTCCAAATAAAATCAAACCTTTACAAAAGACAGGGTATGGCGATTACAAATTTTGAATACACACTGCCACAGCCTATGTCTGATTTAGCACAACAAACGCTCAAAGACCCTTACGTTTTTGACTTTATGATGATGACCAAACCTTTTCAGGAAAAAGACATTGAAAAACAACTCATCACACATATTTCTAAATTTTTATTGGAACTAGGAAAAGGTTTTGCCTTTGTAGGACAACAATTTCATCTTGAAATAGCCCAAAATGACTATTATATCGACTTACTTTTTTATCATATCAAACTGAAATGTTATGTGGTAATTGAACTCAAAAACACTAAGTTTATTCCAGAATATGCTGGAAAACTAAATTTTTACCTTTCGGCGGTAGATACCTTGTTAAAACAAGAGGACGACAAACCAACCATAGGAATTTTATTATGCAGGGACAAAAATAATATCGAAGCCGAATTCTCTTTACGAGACATCAACAAACCAATGGGAATCAGCGAATTTCAGTTTACGGAAGTAGTACCTGACGATCTCAAAAGTAGTTTACCTTCAATTGAAGAATTAGAAAACGAATTAAAACAGTTAGAATAATGGATACTTATATGCAAGGGCAGATTTAAAAGAAATGCGAACTAAGAGGAATCTGAATACAAGACCTCAGGATTATGAATCCTGCGCCCCTAACGAGATTGAAAACACAAGGAATAAATTAATGCTGTACCTCCAGGGATCGAACCGGTGACCCTAAAATTATGGTTGATTGTCACACTGAGCGAAGTCGAAGTGCGAACCAGAAATCCTAAAATCGCATTGTAATCGCAGAAGGATTCGAACCTTCGACCGCCTGCTTAGAAGGCAGCGGACATAAATATTAAAGTTTCAATTAGAAACAAATATAATATAAATTAGATTTAGAAAAATTCTTGAAATGATTAGATTAGGAGATATTGCAACTGTGACTGCTGGACAAGCAGCACCAAAAGATTTTTCAATTTCTGGAACTCCGTTCATTAGAGCTGGTCATTTAGAAGATTTAGTTTCAGGAAAAGGATTATTACAAATTCCAAAAGTAAATGAGGAAATAGCTAAAAAAAATCGTTTAAAAAAATTACCTAAAGGTTCTATTCTTTTTGCTAAAAGCGGAATGAGTGCAAAAAAAAACAGAATATATATTTCTGAAAATGACACCTATTTTGTAAGCCATTTAGCTGCAATTCTTCCATCTAATAATTACGACACAAATTTTTTAGCAAGATATTTAAATTGGTACAATCCAACAAACTTGATATTAGATGATGCTTACCCAAGCATCAGATTAGAAGATATAAATAATTTAGAAATTCCTCTCCCAGATCTCCTAACCCAACAAAAAATCGCCACCATTCTCGACAAAGCCGATGAGCTGCGCCAATACCACAAGCAACTCATTGAAAAATATGATGCCTTGACACAAAGTTTGTTTCTGGATATGTTTGGGGACATTAAATCTAATTCTAAAAAATGGAATTTAAAACCATTTGAATACTTTGTCAAATTTGATACTCGTATGACTTCTGATTTCGTTAAATATGCAAATTATCCTCATATTGGAATTGCAAATATTGAAAAAGAAACAGGAAGATTAGTTAACTACAAATTGATTTCAGAAGAAAATTTATCCAGTGGTAAATATATTTTTGATGAAAGCCATATTATCTATAGTAAAATAAGACCAAACCTAAACAAAGTTGCATTACCAAATTTTTCAGGTCTTTGTAGCGCAGATTCGTATCCTTTGAAAGTCATAAAAGAAAATTCAAACAGAATCTTTTTCGCATATGTTTTGAGATCTGATTCTTTCGTAGATTTTATTTTAACACATAGTACACGAACCAATATTCCAAAAGCTAATAAAGAGCAAATAAAAAAATATACTAGCATTGCTCCACCACTCGACCTCCAAAACCAATTTGCAGAACGAATACAACTGATAGAAACCCAAAAACAACAAGCCCAAGAAGCCTTGGTGAAAAGCGAGGCACTGTTTCAGGGTTTGTTGCAACAGGCGTTTAAGGGAGAGTTAACATAAAAACATAATTATGACAAAAGAAATGGTATTAAAGTCGTTAGCAACCAATGGTTATAATGTTGGTTTTGGAGCCAAGAAAAACTTTGCTTCTTATGACCTTGTTATTAAATTGCCTAGTTGGATTGGTTTTATAACATTAGCATTAGGTATTATCCAACTCGGTTATCCAGTAATTGGAAACTGCAAATGGTTATCAACGATTTTAATACTGGTTAGTGTAGCGGCATTGTACATAAATGTATTCAACTCTACAGCTGACAAATTTGAGGAAGAAGGAATTCGCTTGACCAAGCTTTTCAGTCGACTCAGAAATCTCTATCTTAAAGTAAAGAGTTCTGACAAAAATGATTTTACTGATGAGGTCAACGAAATGAATGGTATTATGGATGAATATTATTCCAATGTGATTTCAAAACAAGTATTTATGAGTCAATGGTTTGCTCATTTTAAATTCTTTTATGAAATGCAAATTGATTGGGTTGATGAACAACTGAAATTTGGTTTCTTCAAAGATAAAATCCCTAATTCACTTAAATCAACAACTATATTTTTATTCATCATTTTTTTAATATATGTCTATTATGAATACATCAGATGTGTTTAAAGAATTTTTAGGAAATCTGGTTATTCAAAACAAAGACGAGATTTCAGGTAAATACAAAACAATTACAAAAGCATTAAACAAAAAATTTTACAACAATGAATCTGAAATAGCAAATTCATTGCAAATTGGAAGTTATGGTAGAAAAACTGCTGTTAACGGCATTAGCGATTTAGATATGATTTTTGAAATGTCCGATGAAGATTTCAAAAAATATAATACTTCAGATTCTAATGGTCAATTAAAAGTTTTACAAGACGTAAAAGATGCAATAAAAGCTACCTATTCAGCCACAGAGATAAAAGTTGACAGGTATGTTGTGGCTGTAAATTTCACTAATTATGTAGTGGAAGTTTGCCCTGTTTTTTTACAAGCTGATACAAAATATAAATTCCCTGATTCATACAACGGAGGTAGTTGGAAGAAAACAAATCCAAGACCTGAAATAAAAGAAATAAACGACTTTGATATAACTACAAATCAAAACCTAAAAAATCTAGCCAAAATGACAAGGGCTTGGAAAAACAAATGCGGTGTTAAGATAGGAGGTTTACTTATTGATACTTTGTGTTATGAGTTTTTGCAAAACAATGAAAATCATTGGGAGACAAATTACGCTAGTTATGATATTCTGGTTAGAGATTATTTCGAGTTTTTAAAAGATTACGACAAAAACAGAAAAGAATGGTATGCGCCAGGTAGCAATCAAAAAGTCTATAAAAAAGGGTCTAACTTTATTTCAAAATCAAAAAAAGCTCACGAAAATAGCATGGATGCAATTTCCAAAAAAGATAATGATACAGTATATGTAATTTGGAAAAAAATATTTGGTTATCCTTTCCCTTATCCGAAAGCTATCAAAGAAGCAGCTACTAATTATACTAATCAAGAAGAATATATTGAAGATAGATATCCAATTGACATTAGATATGCTTTATCAATAAATTGTCGAGTAAAACAAAATGGGTTTCAAATTGCTTTGTTGAAAGAGATGCTTGAAAAGTTGAGAAAAAATAAAAAATTAGAATTTTTTATTCAAAATACAGATGTACAAAAACCGTATCAAGTTTTTTGGAAAATAAAAAATGAGGGACAAATTGCCAAAGATAAAAATATGCTAAGAGGTCAGATTGTTAAAGACAATGGAACAGAAATAAGAAATGAGGATACTAATTTTGAAGGAGCACATTTTGTAGAATGTTACATTATTAAGGATGGTATTTGTGTTGCAAGAGATCGAATAGATGTTCCAATAGCTAACTTGATTTAATTAATTGATTTAAAAAGTTATGACAAACCTATCAGCAAATATGACCCAAGAAGATCTAAACATCCTAACCCTCTCAAAAAGTAAAATGGAGGATGTGGGTATTATTATGAAAGGCTTAAACTTTGTGGGAGGTTCTATTGAGGGTATCATAAAAAAAATACCGGCAAAGCAGCAAGCGTGGTTGGTTAAAACTATAAACAAGGTTTTAATGACCGTAATAAAAGCCAATTTAAAAACGATGTCTAAAGGCAAAGCAAACGCAACACCTTTAAAAAAAACCTACAAAGCAATGGTGACCGCATCGGGTATTGGTTTTGGGTTCTTTGGCGAACTGGGTTTTGCAGCGGACTTGGGTATTTTTACAAATTTATTAATGCGCTCCGTTTTAGATATTGCCCGTAGCAATGACGAAGATATAAATGCAATTGAAACACAACTGGCCTGTTTAGAAGTATTTGCCCTTGGTGGTAATACCAAGGATGATGATGGATTAGAAACCAGCTATTATGCCACAAGATTAGCATTGAGTGCAGCAGTCAAAGAAGCATCGGCCTATATTGCAGCAAACGGTACAACCAAAATAGTGGAGAATGTATTAATATCCAGCAACCCCATTGCCAAACTGGTTTCAAGTATCGCTTCAAGATATGGAGTCCAAGTCACCGAGAAATTCGCTGCCGAATTGGTTCCTGTTGCTGGTGCAGTTGGTGGCGGAGCCATCAATTTGATTTTTATGAATCACTTTCAAAATATGGCCACAGCCCATTTTGCAATTAGAAGTCTGGAAAGAAAATATGGGGAGGAATTGGTTAGAGAAAAATACAATGAAACAGTGGTAAATTAGAAATAAAAAAATACTTTTTTTGAAGGTATTGATTTTGGTTGTTTAAAGAATCAGAAAGATTGGAAAGTCTTAATAAATATTCCAACCGTTTTCAAAATTAAAATTCTAAATTTGAAAATCGATTAATAAATACGCCCCCAGTAGTTAAATAAAATATGGCATTACCAATAAACATAAACGATTTAGTCAACGGACAATCTATAGAATGGGAACGTCTTGAATTCAAACAAGGCTGGAATCCGGAAGAAATTGTACACACCATTTGTGCCTTTGCTAACGACATTAACAATTGGGGCGGTGGCTACATCATTGTGGGCATTGCAGAAAAGGATGGAAGACCTATCTTACCTCCAGTGGGTTTAGCTCCCGAAAGTTTAGATAGAATTCAAGGGGCAGTTTTAACCCTTGCCTATCAATTGCTTCCCAATTATTTCCCTTTAATACAACCTTATGTCCTACAGGGACAACACATTTTAGTGTTATGGTGTCCTGCAGGCGATAACCGTCCTTATACTGCGCCAATCTCGCAAGGAAAAGGAGCTTTACGCCAAGCTTACATTCGTTTTGGTTCCCGTAGCATCATTGCAAAAGAGGATAATTTAAGACGATTACAAGAACTAACGGCACGCATTCCATTTGATGACAGGATAAACGGTAAAGCAACCATTGACGATTTAGATTTAGGATTGATACAGGCGTTTCTTCAAGAAGTAAAAAGCGATTTATACGAAGAAAGTAAACAAATTCCTTTTGCAGATTTGTGCCTCAATATGAAAATTGTAAATGGTCCAAAAGAGGCATTGCGCCCCTTAAATGTGGGACTGTTATTTTTTTCTCGAAATCCGGAAAAGTTTCTGGAACGTTCCTGGATTGAATTGGTAATTCACAAAGACAAAACCGGTAAAAATTTCTCCGAAAAGTATTTCAAAGGTCCCATTCATCATCAGCTAAGAGCCGTATTGGACTATTTCAAAAACAATGTTATCGAAGAAGCAGTCGAAAAAGTGGCGCACAAAGCGGAAGCCAATCGCCATTTTAATTTTCCTTACGAAGCCATAGAAGAAGCTTTGTCCAATGCCGTATATCATAAAAGCTATGAAATGGACAAACCTATTGAGGTACAAATATGGCCGGACAGAATAGAGATTCTCAGTTTCCCTGGCCCAGTTCCACCAGTAGATGCACAAATATTAAAACAAAATAAACGCATCGTGGCACGCGATTACCGCAACCGTCGAATTGGTGATTTACTCAAAGAGTTGCACCTGACAGAAGGACGTGGCACGGGTTTCCCTACCATAAGAAACGCTATGAGGGGAAATAATTCGCCAGAACCTGTTTTCGAAACCGACGAACAAAGCACCTATTTCCTTTCGGTGCTACAAGCAAAAGAACAAATAATTAAAGTCGATAAAAAAGATATTTTGTTTACAAATTTGGAAGAGCTTAGTCGTTATTTAAAAAACAGAAACGACCTAGCTACTAACCTAGCTACTAACCTAGCTAATCCCAATGAAATTAAGGAAAATGTAAATTTTGAAAGCATTACTAACGGAGCTACTAACCTAGCTAACGACCAAGCTACTGTCGGAGCTGAGCCCAATAAAATCAAGAAAAATAGCGATTTAAAAGATTTTACTGTCGGAGCTAGTGTTGGAGCTGGTAATCTAGCTATTGAAATCATAGAAAGCAGTCTTAATGACAAGGTTTTAGCAATACTCAATTTCCTGCCCGAAGCAAAAAGAAGAGTCGAAATATTGGAACATATTGGACTCACAAATCAAAGTTTTAACCGAGAAAAATATTTAGACCCATTGGTAAAATTAGGATGGATAGAATTGACTATTCCGGATAAACCAACACATAAAGACCAAAAATACAAACGCACCATTCAGGGAGAAATACTTCATAAACTGATAACTCGGTAAAATCAAATATAATGTAGTATTTTAGTGGCATCAATAAAAAAATATGCAAAGCAACTTTACCTTTCTTCAACAGGAATTCCCAGAAATCTACCGTGAGATTGCAGATGCAGAAAAACACACCTTCACGGCACCCCGTTATGCTGCCTTGTTGTGTCGCAGTGCATTGGAGAAAACCTTGTTTTGGTTGTATAAAAATGATGAAGATCTAGAATTGCCCTATGATACTAAATTAGGTGCCTTACTCCACAACGAGAGCTTCAAAAATATACTAAAACCAAGTATGTTGGTCGAACTGGATATTGTGCGTCTCAACGGAAACAATGCGGCACACGGCAAAACCGTAAAAGCTTTGGATGCTTTACATTCCTTAAAAAACAGTTTTCGCTTTCTGTCTTTTCTAAGCAAATACTATAGCGAGAACAATCCCGATATTCCCGAATTTGACGAACGGATAATTCCTTACGGAGATACCGCTGATAAAAACGCTAAGCAACTTCAGGCACTCGCCGAAAAACTGGAACAGGAACGTTCCGAAGCACAAAAAACATTAAAAGCACAAGAAAGGTTAGCCGAGGAAAACGACGGCTTGCGCCGGCAATTGGAAGAACAATTGCAGCTCATTGCTGACCGTAAAGAAACTCGTTTTCAGGAAACAACCGTGGAACAAGCCATTCCCGAATTAACTTCGGAACAAGAAACACGCAAACTACTCATTGATTTACTCTTGCGCGAAGCAGGTTGGGACAATCTGAGAGAAGGAAAAGAAAAAGAATTTGAAGTGGCAGGAATGCCGCTATCAACCAATCCCTCCGGAAAAGGATATGTAGATTATGTGCTATGGGGAGATAATGGGTTGCCATTGGCAGTCATAGAAGCCAAGAGCACCTTGCACGATGCGCACAAAGGAAAACACCAAGCCAACCTGTATGCTGATTGTTTGGAAAAAAGTATGGGGCAACGACCAATTATTTTTTACAGCAATGGCTTTGAAACACACCTTTGGGACGACACCTTTTATCCAGACAGAAAAGTACAAGGTTTTTACACCAAAGAAGAATTACAGCTGGCAATAGAAAGACGTTTTTCAAGAAAAGACCTAAGGACATTTCGAGTAAACACGGCTATTGTCGAAAGACCATATCAATTGTTGTCCATTCAACGGGTGGCAGAAACATTGGTGACGGCAAACCAACACCAACTAAAAGGGAAAAACCGAAAAGCGCTATTGGTGATGGCAACTGGTAGTGGCAAAACAAGAACTGCAGCTGCAATCGTGGATATGTTTACCAAATACAATTGGGCAAAACGCATCTTGTTTCTGGCGGATAGAAACGCATTAGTGTCACAAGCCAAAAATGCCTTCAAAGAATACCTCCCTCATTTATCCGCGATTGACTTAACCAAGGAAAAAGAAGATAATGGAACTCGTGTGGTGTTTTCGACCTATCCAACGATAATGAATAAAATCGACAGTCTCAAAAATGAAGACGGCCGATTGTATGGCATTGGGCATTTTGACGTAATTATCATTGACGAAGCGCACCGTTCGGTCTATCAAAAATACCAGGCAATTTTCAGTTATTTTGACAGCATCCTGATTGGACTCACGGCAACGCCAAAAAAAGACATAGACCGCAATACTTATTCTCTTTTTGAAATTGAGGACGACAATCCAACCTTTGCTTATGAATTAAACGAAGCTGTAGATGCCAAATATTTGGTGCCGCCAAAAGCAATAACAGTTCCGGTAAAATTCCCGAGAGAAGGCATTAAATATGCGGAGCTTTCCGAAAAAGACAAACGACATTACGAGGAAATTTTCGGAATTCCAGAAGACGGAGAACCTACAGGAATTCCGGAAATAGACAAAAGTAAAATCAATACTTTTTTGTTCAACAACAATACCGTAGATACCGTTTTAGACTACCTGATGAACTACGGCCAAAAAGTGGAAGGCGGCGATAAGCTGGGGAAAACCATCATTTTTGCAAAAAACCACCGACACGCTGTTTTCATCGAAGAACGTTTCAATAAAAACTATCCCGATTTAGGCGGTAACTTTTTAAGAGTGATTGACAACTACGAAGACAAGGCACAGGATTTATTGGAAAAATTCTGTTTTGAAAAGGGAGATGAAAAAGACCCGCAAATTGCCGTATCGGTCGATATGATGGACACGGGAGTAGATGCTCCAAGAGTATTGAATTTAGTATTTTTCAAGGAAGTGAAATCCTTTGCAAAGTATTGGCAAATGATTGGTCGCGGAACAAGATTGTGCAAGAACATTTTCGGAAACGGCAAAGACAAAGAATTTTTCCTGATTTTTGATATCTGTGCCAATTTTGAATTCTTTGATGAATTCCCCGATGGATTTACTCCCAAACCCACAAAATCATTGTCGCAGTTGATATTCGAAACCAAACTGGATATTGTGATGGCAATCTACAACAATCAAGATCCAACAGAAGAAGAGGAAAACTACTGTTCACTAATCAAGGACGATTTACAAAAAACAATTCAAGCTTTGGATGAAAATCGTTTTGAAGTAAGAAAGCATTGGAAATATGTTATGGAATACAAAGCAAGAAACCGATGGAATAATTTAACCAATAGTGATGTTCTAGACATCAAAAACAACCTATCCCATCTGGTTTCCTATAAAGAAGACACTGACGAACTGGCAAAGCGTTTCGATGTACTAATAGGAAAATTACAACTGGCAATAATCAATCAATCAAAAGCACAGCAAGGCTTGATTTCAAATATAGTTACCATTGCACAACTGCTGTTCACCAAAAGAAATATTCCGGCAGTTTACGCCAAAATTACCTTACTCGAGCAAATCAAAAAAGACGGCTTTTGGCCAACCATAACCATCACGCAATTAGAAAAAATAAGAACCGAATTGCGCAGCCTAATTCAATTTCTTAAAGACGAAGACAAAGAGACACCGGTTTACACGGACTTCACGGATATACTCCCGTTAGACCAAGTAAAAGAAGTGGATGTTATGGGAACTTATACCAGCCTGAAAAGTTACAAAGACCGTGTAGAAGCCTTCATCAGGAAAAATAAATCGCATCTCGTGATTGATAAATTGTATAAAAACTTGCCAATCACTTCCAAAGAATTAGAAGTTTTGGAGAGTTTCTTATTGAAAGAAGCATTGGAAAGCAAAGACCGTTTTATCAAAGAATACGGAGAACAACCATTAGGAAAATTTGTACGTAATATTGTCGGTTTGGACATTGAAGTAACCAACTTGTTATTTGCTGATTTTATCTCCAAAGGAAATTTGAATGCCAACCAAATCACGTTCATTCAAAAAATCATAACCTACCTCAACCAAAAAGGTGTTATTGAAAAACAATTGCTGACGCAATCTCCTTTTAATAAACAACACGATCAAGGCGTTTTTGGTATTTTTCCTGAAGAAGATAAATTTGACACCATCATCAGGGTAATCAATCAAGTCAACGAAAATGCAGGATATGCTTAATAATTATATAAAGCAATCACAGTTTTTGAAATAACTTTTCAGTAACAATTTGCCACAAAACCTTCTTTTCTGTATAAAATTAGTTTTCAAACATTAGACACTAGACTAAATATTTTGTCTAGTATTAGTTTTTTATTGTATTTAGTACCAAGCTGGACACAAAAAGGTACCAAGCTTCAAAGTTTTTGTTGACCTAAAAATCAGCCTACTGATGAACTTCTAATAAAAAAGTACCAAGCTGGTCTCAAAAAAGCACCAACTTAATTCATAAAAAAAATAGAATAATTACAATCGATTGAAAAAGCAAATCCACAAAATCCAAAAGTACCAGATCAAAAATATAAGTTAACTCTAATGGGGGAAATGTTCCTAGATAATCAAGAGTAAAAACCCATTATCTCATTCAGAATTCCAAAAAATGTCATTGTGAGGAAGAACGACGAAACAATCTCAAGTATTCCTAAACTCAAAGCTGCCGTTTGCTTCATTTTACTAATTTAATTACATTTGTAATAACGAGAATATTCTTTTTTGTTCGGTTGTAAATACAGGTTTTTCATCACCTATACATAATCGCATCTCTACAAAGGATGTAATTCTGGTTTTCTGATGTTTATAGAATATGGAAATAATAAATTCATTATCAAATAGAGAAATCGCAATCCTTTTTTGGATGGTTATTATTTTAGCTGTTCTTATTTATATTTCTAAAAGTTCAAAAGCGTTTTTTGGTGTAGTAAAAGCTTTCTTCGACAGAAAATTAGTCTACTGCTATATAATTATTGGGGCTTATCTTTTTTTAGTGATAAAGATTTTAAATAAAACTATCTTTTGGGAAGCCTATTTATTCAAGGACTTTGCAATTTGGTTTGTTGGTTTTGCTATGGTTTCATTTTTTAGTATAAACAAAATAAATACAAATAGTGAACTCGTAAAACGATTTCTGAAAATATTCTCCGCAACGATAATTATTGATTTCAGTATCAACTTTTTTACCTTTAACCTGGGATGGGAATTAATCATAATTCCGGTAGTCAGTTTTATAGCCATACTACAATACTTTGCTGAAATTAACAAAGAAAAACCCGGATATGAAAAAGTAAGTAGTTTTTTGAAATGGGTTTTAACCATAATTGGTTTTTCTTTATTGGGCTATGTAATCCATAAACTTTATCATAATTACAATGAAATACTTAAAATCAATAATATAAAATCATTTCTTATTCCTGTAATCCTATCTGTTCTATACTTCCCAATAATACTCCTATTCGCATCAGTAACGAAATACGAAAATATTTTTCAGGAAATAAATAGATACCGCTTTCTCAGCAAGAAAAGAAAACTAAAAATAAAATTGACTGTAATAATTTTTGGAAAACTTAATCTTGATAAATTAGATAGGATAAGGAATTGGGATAAAAAAGAATTAAAAGATAGTTCTAATACTTTCAAATATTTAAAGTCAGTGGGTAGAAAATAGCCCAGTTACCTTATGTGTCATCATTTTGAAGTGATAACCAATTTAAAACTTTTTAGCATCAACATAACTATTCCAACTATTTGGCGGATAAGAGGCGGATAAAATCCCATTATGACGGATAAATCATTGAAATTGCAGTATAATTCAAAACTATATTTTCGTTTAATATCACGAGCAATCGTTTTATTTACTCCTTTTAAAATTTAAAATTAAACCATTCCAAAAGTTCAAAGAAAACAATGAGTAGAATACTTAAATTCAAAGAAAAGATTATATCGTACCTAGGAGAAAATGAGCAAGATGCTGACTTGATGAGTTGGATGAATGCTCAACCGGTGCTTGACCGACCTGATATTTTAAGAGCTCTAAATTCTCTGCTTTTAGAAAATTTAGACATCAAACCCGATTTAGATAGAGAGGAAGTATTAGCCATCGTAGATGAAAAAATTCAGGAATTTGAAGAATCCATACTTGACAACAAACTCCACGAATCTTTATTTAAGATGGAAATGGAGGCAAGGATTACTGACGAAGAAACTTTCGGATATTATTTAGACTTTACCAGACAAGAAGTAAAAACTAGAATTGTTTCCAATCCCGAAAACCAAGAAAATTGGGATCTTGCTCACAAAATCATTCAAATGGAAAAAGATTCAGGATTTTATAATCCTGACAATTGGAAAGCTATTATTTAAAAAAAAAAGAAAGATCTACCTATTACATTGCTAAAGGCATTCTTAACACAGAAACTCATTCCTTATTACAGGAGAAAACACCAAATAGTCATTACCTCATTCACCTGCACAAAATCCTCGTTTAGTCCAAGCATCCCATTAACTTTTGTGTACCCAGTTGAAGAAGTTTTACACTCGAACAAAGTGAACTAACAAAGCATCCCTCAAATTTTGTTGTTATTGGAACATATTTTATTCTTTTTGAAGATATTTTGTTCTTTTCTTACGTTAATATATTACTTTTGTTCACAAATAAAACCAGTTCACGTTTCCGTGAACGTTAAAAATAAGTGAACAATGAACCCGCAAGAGATAATTCACAACGCATTAAATAACATCCAAACAAAAGCAAATATCATTGGGAAATGGAAGGATGCAGAAGGTCAAGACAGGATTGATGGGGAACTAAAACTAGAAATAGAGAACCAGACAATTCATCTTTTTACGAATATAAAAACCGAAATAAGAACTATTCATCTCGAGAAGATAGAAGAACTGGCCAAGGAATATCATCCGTTTATTGTGGTGGCGCAAAGAATATTCCCTAAAATAAAAGATGAACTCCGCAATAGAAATATTGCCTATTTAGAAGCGAATGGAAATATTTACTTGAAAGAGAAAGGGATATTTTTATGGATAGAAGCTAATAATCCCATTGAAATCAAAGATAAAACAACGAATAGAGCCTTCACAAAAACAGGTTTAAAAGTGGTATATCAATTCCTGATAAACGAAGATTGGATTAATTATACCTACAGACAAATTGCTGAAGAAACCAATACCGGAATTGGAAATGTAAATAACATCTTTACAGGCTTGAAACAGGAAGGATACCTATTGCAGCTAAACAAAGAGCAATATAAATTGGAGAATAAAAAGAAGCTGCTAGAAAAATGGATAATGGAATATGAAAAACGCCTAAAACCAACACTAACAATTGGAACATTTCGTTTTCTAAAAGAAGATGATTTCTATAATTGGAAAAAGTTGCAACTACAAAATGGTAAAACGTGGTGGGGAGGAGAACCAGCAGGTGATGTATTTACAAATTATTTACGCCCTGAAGAATTGACAATCTATACAACAGAAACCAGAGGCGATTTAATGAAAAATTATCGTCTAGTTCCTGATATAAATGGAAATGTAAAAATTTTTAAAAAGTTCTGGGAGAATGAAGATGTAAATAATAATGTAGTTCATCCATTATTAGCATATACAGATTTAATAAATAAAGGAGATAGAAGATGCACCGAAACAGCTCAAAAAATATACGATGAGTACCTACAAAATAAATTTTAAACAATTACGCCAGCAACCTCAACTTTCTGAAATGCTTTCAGCATTAGAAAGAGGTTTAAACAAATTCGATATTGACTTCTATTTGGTTGGTGCAGTAGCTCGAGATCTTTGGATGAGTGTCATTAATGATATTCCACCTAGCAGAATCACGGGAGATATTGATTTTGCCGTTTTTATTGATGACAAAGGAACCTATGATAATTTGAAAATGTACCTAATAGAAGTGGAAGGTTTTTCACCATATAAGGGGAATACTTTTGTCTTGGTTTGGAAAGGTTTCATACAAGTAGATTTACTTCCGTTCGGTGAAATTGAAGACAAGAATGATGGGGTTACCATTGAAGGTAGTGGGTTGACAAGTCTCAATATGCCCGGATTCAAAGAAATCTATGATGAGGGTTTGCCAATAGTTGAACTGGAAGAAATACACAAATTCAAATTCTGTACACTTCCCGGAATAGTGATTTTAAAATTAGTTGCTTGGCAAGACCGACCTAAAATCAGGAGGGATGACATAAAAGATGTGAGTAATATCTTAAAACATTTTTTCGATATGTACGCAGAGGAAATTTTTGAGAACCACAATGACCTTTTTGGCGACAATGCTTTCGAATTACATTTAATCGCCGCTAGAGTAATGGGAAGAGAGATTAACAAAATTGCTAAACGCAATGAAATACTGCACAATAGATTGAAGGATTTATTGGAAGTCAGTACAAATAATAAGGATATTGAAATTGCAAAAATTATGGTAGAATTTTATGAGAACACCATCGAAGATAATTTAGTCCTATTAGAACAGATAAAAATTGGATATTTAGAATAAACCATTCCATTATAAACATCACGGGCAAACAAGCGGTCTCACTTTGGTCGTTCTCTTTGTTTCGTTCTCTTTGTTTCGTTCGGCTGTTCCAGTCGGTCGTGTCTTCCTCCATTCCACAGACACTTCACAGCACAAAAAAATAAGGCAGCCAAAAAATAGGCAACCTTATTTTTTCCGCTGTTCGTTCCTCATCTTCACACGTTCTCTTCCTGCGTTCGGCAGGGCTAGTACATCCACAATACCGCTTCATTCCGTTACACTCCGCAGGCTCCGTTACACAGCATTCCAGCAGTATTATGTCTGTCGCCCTTTATTTTTTTCAGCGGTTGCTCCTTCGCACAGCCATCGGGGTTGGCGCCGCTTACCTCAATATATTTTTAAGAAACTCTCTTAGTTGATTTACAAATCACTCGTATCAAATCACTTTGATGAGGTCGCTTTGCCCTAAATCAAGGAACGCCAAAGGCTGACTTATATTTTTTCCCCGCCGTTTCACGCTGCTATCCCTTCTCTACACTATGTAAACTTCGTTCCGTTCTCGGTCTAGCGTAGCTGTTCGATTGCCGCAACCCCGCCACTGCGCTCCTCATTCATTCCGCTATAATTCCGCTATCGCTTCATTATAGCTCCATTCCTTGTGGTGCTTGGGGGTGTTAAAATCTTCAACAAGAACCTTAGTGCATTTTCTCGAAAAGAAAGAGAAAAAAAACCAGCAAATTTAGCATCCATTCCTCACTTCCAGTCGGTCGTTCCTTCCTCCGTTCCCGTTCGTCATTTCTGCTCTTTTTATGGCTTTCTTTTTTTCTCTTTTTTCTTTTCAAAAAATTAAGGTCGAATTTTTAAAACCAACACGCCATGCCGAATTTCATCATCAAGACTCACCAAAAAGACACCACCTACAAGGGAAACCAAATCTTTATCCTCAACAAAGGAATGAATAGTGGAAAGCCCCAAAAAGAACCCTTTACCAACAGTTTTGTGATTATGTTCCCAGACGAAAAGGATGCTGAAACGGTCTACTGGCTTGCTTACAGCCTTTGGAAATCCAATTTCTGGCACCAATTTTTAATTGGATCCGTAATTTCATTTTTACGAATCGACGATTTTAAAAAAGATTTTAACTTAAAGGTAAATGAAATGCTACAGGAACACGAGCTGCATAAAAAACAAATTCAGGCGTTGAGGTTGTTGGAACAAAAAGAGGATCAATTGCATAAAAATATCATACTCATAAACGAAATACGGAGATCCATTTTATCGTGCTACTGTAGAAAATAATTGTATATTTGATAGAAAAAAATCAAAAAAATGTCACAAATTACTAACTGAAAGAATTATGGATAAACCTCATAATTATGAATTTGACAAGTTAACAAATTTAAAATCCATAAAAGAATTTTGTTATTCTCACCTTTTAGATATTGTTACGGGTATACTAAAAACTGAAAACCATTCTGTTAAGGTTCGTTTTATTGACCCAACCAAAAGAAATTTTGAATATACTAGTCTTGGACTATTCTTCTTTGTGGACGACTGTATGTATATAATTACAACTGACAAAAAATATGAAGCTGAACACAACCCTGACATTTTAGGTTTTTATGAAGAACTTGAATTTTTAAGAAATCCTGATGTATTTATTATCAGAGTAATATTTGCAGGTGTCTATACAGGCTTTCGAGACGACAAAGGAACACGAATATTCACAGGAGATGCTGTCAGTGCTAAAATTGTGCTCAACCCTTCAATACCTTCTACAGGAGGCACAAATCGAGCTCGAAATAGTAGCAATAAACTAAATGAAAGTCGTTGTGAAGCTGGAGTTAATGAAATGTCTGGAATCTATGCTATCATACTAGACAATCATAGTGTTCCACTCTCTTGGGCAACTAAACTAAATGTTATTGGTAGTTTATTTTATAATTTAACAATGGGAACAACAGAAGTAAGTATTCAAGGTTTGTGTAATGGTTTTGCACAATCCCAATCAGACAAAGAGGGAGTTAAAAAATTATTAAAAAAATCACCTTATTTTCCGCCTACGACTTGGCAAGAAAAAGTAAGAGATCTATTGTGTGATGAGGATTAAATTAGTTGAAAATGAATAATTGTAGCTACGAAGATTTTAAAAAAAAGATATTAAATAATCCTTGGGATTTTGTTGCTGATTTAGCAATGGAATCGAATGAATACTATTCTAAAAATAAAGAGTTTATATGTAAAGAAGATAAACTAACAATAGATTTATATAATTCGGCAAATAACAGAAAGCAAGAACATAAATTTATTTTGGACATATTACCCGTCCCTTTTGAAGGAAATATATTCAATGCTAAGTTTATAATTCTTACATTAAACCCGGGTTTTGTTGAAGAAGTAAATCACAAACTTTATAGCTTATTAAATGAGGACGCAAAAAAACAAATTACTGATTATCACATTCAAAACTTACGATTGCAATGCAAAGAATTTATTCCTAACGATGCAGTAAGATTTATTGGAGACCGATATTGGTTTAATAAAACACACCAATTTAGAAAAGAAAATAATTTTGAATTATCTGCATTTGCAATTGTACAATATATTGGTTATCAATCTACAAAATTTCTTGAAAACAAAGTTTTAAAAGAACTAAAAAGTGTTGAATTTACCGGACAATTATTAAAATATGTAATAGAAACAAGAAATGATAATTATTGTTTTATTATAGCGAGAAATGAAAAATTTTGGAGAAACGAATTAAGCAAATATGCCTCACAGGATAAATTAATAAATCATATTGTTGTGCTTAAAAACTATCTTAATACATCAATAAGCCTAAACAACATTAAAGATGAATGTAGACCAATAATTTATCGAATAACCGAACAACAGAAAAATAATAATTAATTACATAGCCATATTATTTTGTAATTAAAAAAAGCCTGGTCTTGCGACTAGGCTTCCTTAGGTAATCCGGAAAAGGTTACCAATCATAACCAGACTATTTATTTTTAGATTTTGTCAACCATTTTAAAAGGAGCGAAACCATAAAACTGGCAGTGGCTCCCACGACCGCTAAGATAATTGTTTTTGCAATATCTTCCGAAAGAATATTGGGCAAAACGCTCAAAAATGTTCCGGATGCAGTTCCAGCTCGGAGGGATAAATTAGTCTCCATCTCTCGATTTATTTTGGTTCTCCTCTTCTTCCTTTGTTCCCCCTTTGGGGATTAGGGGGCTTACTGTCATTTGACTTACTGCCGAAATCACTCCACCGGCCACAGCCATATAACCTGCAACAGCGACCACTGTTGCGGGTAAAATAATAGGTGCAGCCACAATTGTTCCACTAATGGCCAACAAAGCCAAACCTATACTTCTCAAAACCTTAAAAAACTTGGGTGTGGGTGCTTTTATTCTTTCAACTATTTTCATAATTTATTTACTTTTTTTGTTCCTTGTCATCCTGAGCGGAGTCGAAGGATTAGACTGGATACTAATTTTTATTTCTTCTTTAGGTTCTAAAGCTGCATAAACTAGAGCTTTCAACTTTTCCAATGCTTTTCGGGAATTACTGCCCTTTCCAATTCCAGTGTGTTTAGATACAGGAGCAATGCAGCCCATCAACTCTTTTCTGGCGTCATTGGCGGGATGGATTAAAATCAAATCTCTTCCCGGAACATTCATCAAATGCAAGTGCCATTTGAATTTTGGACTAAACCGCTTCTGTAAGATATATTCTCCCTCGGGAATGCAAGAAATCCGCTTTTGGTTTCCCAACCAGGGCAATTCGATGGTATAACAAACTATTGTGCCGTTCCATTCCAAAACCCCTTGCGTTCCCTTGGGAAAATACGTCCTTTTCAACACTAAAACCATCTTAAAGCCCGCTTACCTGAACCAAAGCCAATGGATTAAAAGATCCATTTTTCAATGGATACATTCTTCCATTTACCTCTTGATAAAATTCAATTCCTAAAGCCAAAAACAATGGTTTTGTGCTGCCCGGAGTTACTGGATTGACATGATTGATAGCAACGGTTTGATTCGAATCCCAAGGTAGAATATCCGTTTCTGAAGTGGTAACTACAAAGGTTTCTGCTTCAAAATCAATTTCCGCACCTGCTGATATGATTTTGAAATGAGTAGTTCCACTAGCAGCCGCAATCATGTTCGCAGGAACAAACGGCAACAAATCAACCATAATATCACCCGTAGCACGGTCAATCGTCCCCACAAAAGGAGCAAATAAAGCAGTGCCCAGCTTTCC
>NZ_RYDO01000020.1:0-45810 GCF_003984855.1 Flavobacterium sp. GSP6 | reverse complement strand
TTTTACGCACTTGTTTCATATGTTAAAATTAAGGTTTTATTCTTAACTTTTTATGCAGGTAAAGTTAGCAAGTCCAGTAAACCTTATTTTTTAATGGATGGTAATTTATTCCCTGGAATGAGTGGTTCTCCCGTAATTACAAAAGCATCATCAACTCATAATATAAATGGAGGAATTTCTTTTTCTAGTTCCACACAATTTTTCTTTATGGGAATTCATAGCGCTAGTTTTTACAAAGAAATTGGTATAAAAGAAAACCCCATTTATGTATTAGAAAATGGAGAAATAAAAATTAAAGGTTTTAATAATGAGCCTGTAAAAGAAAATTTAAGTTTGCAAACTTGTTGGTACAATGGAATAATTGAGGAACTAACAACACCTAAGATAAAATAACGTTGCCTAACAGCTAAGATTTCGTTGCGTGCGCAGCATGAACAATGAATTATAATCACCGAATACCAACAAAAATAAATTCAATGAGGTAAACCCGTGTTGAACGGAACCGAGTACCTGCCGTCAACACTATGGAGTTGTCGTAAAGATTGTAGCGGTATTTTCAAGAGGATTTTGTTCCTCTTTTTTTGCGGAGTAGTTTCAGCTAGTTTTTTCGTGTTTTCCTTCACTTTTGAACACAAATTCCCTTACCCGTAAAATTAATTTTGATAGGAATTTAAACATTACAGACGAATGCACCACAATTGAAGCCAAAAAAGGTTCTGCAATCGACACTTCAATAATGGAAAATATTTGTGCGTTTTCTAATTAACCCGGTTTGGGTGGTGGGCTAATTGTGCTTGGTGTTGTAAAAGATGAAACTTCGTTATTCCAAAACTATTTTATTGAAGAATTATATTTACCCTCAATAAAAGTTAAATAATAACAAAAAACAAACCCCGATATTTAATGTCAATTACCTTTTTGTAAAGAAAGAAAAACTTAAAATCAAACGAGGGCAATATTTACTCTCAAAAACAAAACGAGAGTAAATTTTTATTATATTTACACTCGAACACAAATTAAAGGTAATAAACGCCTTCGTTTAAAAATTATAATATGAGTAAGAGAATAACACATAATCCAGAAATTGCGTACAATGATTTGCCGTTATTACCCCCACAAGCGGAAATAGAAAATACTACAATACTCAAAAAAACAATTGCAGCCAGTAGAGCTTTATCAGAGCTAAAAGGAGCAATTACAAATTTACCCAATCCAACATTATTTATAGACACAATCAATTTACAGGAAGCACAAGCTAGTTCTGCAATTGAAAATATAATCACAACACAAGACGAACTGTTCAAAGCATCGATTGCTGAGAAAAAAAATGATAATCCTGCTACAAAAGAAGTAATGCATTACAAAAATGCCTTGTGGTTTGGTGTAGAACAAGTAGAAAACCGACCTATCCTAACGACAAATCTATTTGTTGCAATAATGCAAATCATAAAAGAAAATCAATCCAGTATAAGAAATGCACCTGGAACACAATTAAAAAACCCAGCAACAAACTCTGTAGTCTATACACCACCAGAAGGAGAAAATGTAATTAGAGAAAAGCTAAAAAACCTAGAAGATTTTATTCACGCAGAAGATAATATTGACCCATTAGTAAAAATGGCAATCATTCATTACCAGTTTGAAGCAATTCACCCATTCTTTGATGGAAATGGTCGTACAGGAAGAATTATTCTATTATTATACCTCAAAATGACAGGCTTACTTGATTTACCGGCACTATATTTAAGTAATTATATCATTCAACACAAAGACAAATACTACACCAATCTCAGAAAAGTAACAGAAGAAGGAAATTGGGAAGATTGGATTATATATATGCTGGATATGGTGGAACAAACAGCCCTAAAAGGAAGGAGCCAAATAGCGGAGATTGAAAAACTGATGAATGAAATGGGAACCGAAATACAACAAAAGTTACCAAAAATATATTCAAAAGACCTTATGGAAGAGCTATTCCGATTACCATATACAAAAAGAAACCAATTAGAAAAGGCAGGATTAGGCAATCTAAAAACGGTAGGTAATTATTTAAAAGAATTGGAAAATCACGGTTTCTTGAAAAGTGAACAAGTGGGCAAAGAAAAGTTGTATCTAAATTTTAAGTTGTTAGAAGTTTTGAGAGTAAAATAATTAAAAAAGTAATCAATAAAAATATGGCTGACTTAAATCACAATCCAACGGAATATATTAGAGGAATCCAACAAATTCTTATTGGATATTCCGGGTCAAACTGAACACCCCATTCCGGTTCAAACTGGACAGGTGATTCCGGAGCAAAGTGAACACCTCATTCCGGTTCAAACTGGACAGTTTTGATGATGATTTTTAGTCCTACTTTGTGATCAAATCACATCAGTATGGCCAATAAATTAATAGGATCAATTATGATACGAGAAATCATGGGTCATATAAATTTTCTGGGGATTAGGCAAAAAGTTTTTCCATTCTAAAGAGAAAGAATTTGATATCTACGACACGCTACTTTTCTCCTGCAAAAGAACATGAATTTAAAACTATTGTCCTTAACTCTTCAATTGTAAGCACGGGTGCCAAAATGAAAACATTAAGAAATATTGATTCATTTGATAACAAAATGATAAGTAAAGTTCAAACTTTAATGAATACAAGAAATGCTTTTGCGCACTTGCCATTAACAAAATCAGCAACAATAACTGCTACCAATAAAGGAGAAACCTTGTTTGGAATTTAGAGGACGTATCAACTCAATTAGACATAATGAATTCAAGCGGTGAGATTAAGAAAAAAAATACTAAAAGAATTAATTATAGAATATCAGAATGTTTTAGCTGAAGTCAATACATACTTAGAATCATATTTTACACATAGTATTTAAATAATTAACCTCAACTCAATTTGTTATAGTCAATAGAGATATATTGCATATCGCGATATGCGATATAAAATAGTAATCTATTGTTTTATAAGTAAATATTAAGTAATATTGCATATCGCAATATGCAATATAAAGAAAATGTCCCAAATAAAAAATAATCTAAAGCCACAAGACATAGTAATCCTCCTAAAGATTATCGCTTTAGGAAACAAAGATTGGTTTCACCATACACTGGCAGAAGAATTGGGAATGAGCCAATCAGAAGTCAGCCAATCTCTCAATCGTTCCAAATATGCAGGCTTAATTGATGACGCAAGAAAAAAAGTAAACCGTATAGCATTCAATGAATTCATCATCCACGGCATAAGCTATGCGTTTCCACAACACCCTGGACCAATAGTAAGAGGTGTACTGACAGCCCATTCTGCAGAACCGTTAAATAAAATTATAAATGCCTCAGAAAAATATGTTTGGCCTTACGCTAGAGGAAACGATAGAGGTCAAGCCATCGAACCGTTATACAATACAGTAGTAGAAGCAATACTAAAAGATAACATATTATACGAATTACTGGCAATGGTCGATGCATTGAGAGTCGGTAGAGTAAGAGAAAAAGAAATAGCGAAAAAAGAACTGGAAAAAAGAATACTAAATGCATAATAAAATAATAAATCTAGCTTTAGTAGCTCAAGTAGCAAAAGGCCTGGAAGAACTGAGAGAAAAAATGGTATTCATTGGTGGAGCAGTGATTAGCTTGTACACCGATGACCCAGCTGCAGAAGAAATCAGACCGACTTCAGATATAGACATGACCATAAACTTAGCTAACTATAACGAATGGGCACAAATGCAAGAACGCTTGGCAGAACTAAAATTTTATCCAGATCCTGAAGGACATTCTATTTGTTCATACAAATATGATAAAATAGCAGTAGACATAATACCTGCAGAAGATAGTAGCATCGGAATTTCTAATATATGGTACAAGCCAGGCTTTAAATACCTACAACAAATTGATTTGCCAGAAGGAGTTAATATAAACATTTTACCTTCACCCTACTTCCTTGCCACAAAATTAGAAGCATTTAAAGACAGAGGCGCAAATGATTTCTACGGTAGTCACGATTACGAAGACATCATCTACCTATTAGACAACAGAACCTCAATTGTAGAAGAAATACTCGCTGCCGATGAAGATGTTAGAACATACATAAAACAAGAAATAAATGGCATAAAAAAGCATCCGCAAGCAAACGAAATTTTAGCCATGCACATTCATCCATTAGTAAGGGAAGAAAGGTTTGGTATGTTGATGGAGAAAATTGAAAAAATTACAAAATAAAAAATATAAACCAGAAGCTTTTTGCTACTGGTTTACCTTTAGAAATAAAATGATTACAACTAGTATTATAAAATATGCTATTCTGTTTTACTAGTATGGCTACTAGTTTCACAACTTATAACCTCCAATATCGTTCTAATTATAAATGCGGTGATTATTTCTATTTATCACCGCATTTTTGCGGTAAATATAAAATACAATCACCGCATTAGTACAAAAAACAAAGTATGCAATTCGGGAATTTCACTATTCAATTCGGGAATCGCACACTACTCCATTTGCAACGGTAGCGGGCATCAAATAGATTTACAGCCCAATTCAATTACCAAATAAGTCAATTTGTAAATCTTAAACCGCTTCAATGAAATTATTTTCTGAATCCTTGATGTCTCAATTAGAACAGCAATTAAAAGTAATCCATCTGCAAACAGAAAATCCAATTCAATCGGCTGAATTGGCCATTAAAAGTAGCGTTACTGCCTTAGAGAGACTAAAATCCTCTTTCATAAAATACAAATCGTTGAACAAGAAAGAAGAAATAGAATTCTTCCGAGACATCAAGCCTAAGTTTGCTGCTAAACTGATTTACTATAGCGAAATCTATACTATAGAAACCAACAAGCCATTGGGTTCCCATAAAACAATAGCTAAATATTATAACTCGGAACTTCTTAAATTAAAAGTTTTCTTCAAACAAAACCAGGAATTTTATCGTTACTGTCGCACGGCTAACAACTGTCTCGATAGCAAATATTATATACGCGAAAAATACGACCTTAAATTAATGATGGACAGTGTTTATTTTCAAGCAGATCATCGCTTCACTACCTCCCATGACTATAAATTGGCTCGAATACTAGCCAACGATGAGATTAAAGTTTTTCTGGAAGAGCAAATCCAAAAATTAGGCAGTAAAACAATCCAATCACCTTCTCAACTCTCTAAAAGTCTAAAATGGACAGGGTCAAAAGTAGATCTTATAGAATTGATTTATGCACTGCATTCAGAAGGCGTTTTTAATAATGGAGCCACAGAGCTCAAAGAAGTCATAACCTTTTTCGAGTCTTCTTTAGAAATCGAATTGGGCCAATTCAACAGGGTTTTTCTGGAAATTCGCAACAGGAAATCCGATAGGACAAAATTTATGAATACACTCAAAAACAAACTAATAATCCGCATGGATGATGCAGATGAAAATTAAAAAAAAAGCTGCTCACACTAAAATGAGCAGCCTTCTAGCTTTGATTGTAATAACTCCTATCTTAAACATGGATTCAACTACTCGTTGCTCCTTGTAGTTCCTGTAAAATGGGTGATAAGCTTTTTCCAGTCTGGATCAACGGTTTCATCTGCCTGCATTGTAACTGTATTAGTCGATAAACTTTCCGTAGCGAGCACTGTATCCCCCTTCTTGGTAGTATAATAAGGATTTTCGTTCTTCATATCTGACTTGCCTACAGTATCGCCCGCTACAAGAGGACTATCGGTTGTACAGGAAGCAAGTGCAAAAAGGACGGCCAAACAAATTAATGTACTAAAACCTGAATAAAATTTTTTCATTTTTGATAATGTTTTTAAATGTTACTGATTACTTTTTAATCAGTTCATTTCTCCCGGGATAATCTGAACAATTTTGATGGTGGTTTTGCTCATAACAAAACCGTTTGAATTCAGGGCAAAACTAATGGCACTTTTCCTCACCGGCAAGCCAATAGCTGTTCAATTCGGGAATCTATGATATGCAATTCCCGAATTGAACACACTACATTTTACTCTAAAATCCAAATAAACAGTAAGTTAAACTCAAGGAAACGAAAGAATCCTTTATCAGGGTAATTCTTGTAATCAATTACATTATTTTAGCTACATTTATTTTACAAAATACAGTCTCAAAGACATTAATCTTATGTTTTTTAATCACTAAGCTCCCCAATCTTTTAGAAATATGACTAAAAAATACTTACTTATAATATGGTTATGTCTGCATTATAATGCTTATGCACAACAAAATAATTTTGTTATCCCGGACAGTCTTTCAACCAAAGACTATGAATATTTTAGTAAAAACATACTTTACGAGGAAAAGGACAGTATCAAAGAAAGTTTGTATGCACAATCATGGTTAGCTAAGGCAAAACGGGAGAAAAATTTCGGACAAATGGCGCAATCCTATAAAGCCCTAATTTATACAAGCGATAAAAAACTACAACTTATATATGCCGATTGTATGTTGACAGCGGCAAAAAAAACAGCTGATTATGCATTAATCGGATCGGGCTACATGACGAAAGGGGTTATCCAATACGATCGTAAAGAACACATGAAGGCACTAGATAGCTACATCATGGCAGACGAATACATTTCGAAGACAAACAACCAATACCAAATTCACAAAGTAAAATATGGCATTGCTCAGATCAAATATTACCTTGGGTTTTACGATGAGGCAATAGCATTATTTAAAGAATGTTTGAGCTATTTCAAGGAAGAAAATAAACGTGCCTATCTGAATACACTTCATTCTTTAGGGCTTTCTTACAACCGCATAGGTAAATATAAGTTATGCAACCAGATGAATCAGCTGGGGCTAAGTGAGGGACAGCGTTTTAAAAGCTTAGAAATGCAGTCGTACTTCATCCATTCCGAAGGCGTAAATCAGTATTTTAAACACAATTATCCTGACGCAATAAAGAAGTTGACGAAGGCACTGCCTGCTTTGAAAGAAACTAAAGATCTAACAAACGAAACGACGGCCTATTTTTACATCGGTAAAAGCTACTGGGCTCTAAAATTGCAGGAAAAGGCATTACCCTACTTAAAAAAGATAGATGAAGCATTCCAAAAACAAAAGTACATACGCCCTGATTTACGGGAAGCTTACGAACTATTAATTCATTATTATCAGCAACAAAACGACAAAGAATTAGAGTTATATTATGTCACAGCCCTTTCAAAAGTAGACCAAGTGCTAATTAAGGATTATAAATACCTTTCAGGGAAAATACACAAAGAATACGACACAAAAAATTTAATTCAAACTCAAAGAAACATTGAACACTACTGGACCATTATAATTACCATAATGACAGTAATCATAGCGGTATTGGTGTACAGACACTATAAAAATAAAAGATTATTTGAAGAATTGATGAATCGCAAACCCGAAACGACCCGATCATTAGTTTCAAACAATACCAGTAAAGAAACCGAACTCGATATCAATCCCGAGGTGATTGCCGCCATTCTTAAAAATCTCGAAAAATTTGAACGCAATAAAAAGTATCTCGAAAAAGACATGACTTTGGCAAAAATGGCTTTATTATTAAACACCAATACGAAATACGTATCAAAAATTATTGCACGTTACCGCGACAAAGGAACCGTTGAATATATCACCTATTTAAAGATTGAACATATTATAAAACTACTCATAAACGAAAACAAATACCGCAATTACAAAAATAAGTCATTAAGTGACGAAGCTGGTTTTGGCTCCACCCAAAACTTTACACGAGCGTTCAAAAATCAAACAGGCCTCTCTCCCACCTACTTCATCAATAAATTAAGAAGTCAACAACATTCATAATAACAAGACATCATCTGAAATGTCCTTTATAGTTACCATTCCAAAAATCGTGCTAACGAATTAAGCGTTGGCCGAAGGGAGTGATCCTAGAGTCGAGTTATAGAGCAAAATCCAAATAAACTTCCACTTCTCCTCGCCCTTAAATACAAAGCATAGAAAACAACGAAAAAGTGAAATGGCAGCAGTCCGCGAGTTGAGGACGAAGGACGAACGGCTCGGGCTGCGGAACGGAACTTCGAGGTAGTTTTCAAGCTTTTGATTTTCAGGCTTGATCTTTTGTTTCTTTTGCATCAAGGCAAAAGAAAAGCTCCCCCCTTCAAAGCAAAAATCAGTAATTGCACCATGAATATTTTTTGCTTCTTTAGAAATCAAAGATTCAAGAACTCCAAAAAATTATTAACTCGTAAGTAATCAAGACAAAAGAACAGGTTCCCTTCAAAGAGAAAAATAGCAGTAACACACCAAAACATTCAATTAATCTCTTCTAACCGCCCTTAAATAAAAAGCATAGTAAAACAACGAGGAAGTGAAGTGGCAGCAGTCCGCGAGTTGAGGAAGAAGGACGAACGGCTCGAGCTGCGGAACGGCGCTTCAAGGTAGTTTTCAAGCTTTTGATTTTCAGGCTTAATTTTTTTGTTACTTTTTTCATCAAGGAAAAAAGTAAAAATTTTCTTCAAATAAAAAACCAGTAGTAACATAATCGTACTTCTTATGACCACCCTTATATTTTATTAAAAAAAGTCAATAACCACAGCCACTTCAAAATAAAAAACCATTTTTTCTTTCACAACTTGTGAACCACTTGTGATATAAAAACAACCAATACCACCAATTTTGCACCATAACAATATAAAAACGAAAGTTATGGCAATCGAAATCCTTACCAAAGCAGACCTCTATGAATTCCGTAAATCTCTATTAGAAGATATTACAAAAATACTTAAAGGTACAAACGAGCAACCCAAAAAATGGCTCAAATCCAATGAAGTCCGAAAATTGCTGAATATTTCACCCGGTACTTTACAAAACCTCCGTGTCAATGGCACACTCACCTACACCAAAATCGGTGGTATTATGTATTACGACCAAACAGACATTGAAAAACTTTTAAACGGAAATAAAGTAAATGCCCAGCCTACCCTTTTCAAGTAAAGTCATTACAAGTAACCAAACAATCTGTCTAACCTAGACAAAGGAGGACAAGAGGACTTTATTCGAATTAGAGGAGTAATCTCATTAACTCCTTACAACTTGTGGTTAATCAAACTGAACACTAAAAACTGAACACTATCTCATGAACTACATCAAACACCTCACCGGATTTTTCAATAAAATCAATTATGAATCCACCCTAAATCCAACGCACATTTCTCTCTATTTGGCACTTTTCCAATGTTGGAACGTAAACCGATTCAAGAATCCAACAGGCATTTCTCGGGAAGAAATCATGAAAGCCAGCAAAATCAATTCAAAAGCAACGTATCATAAATGCATGAGAGAATTAGAACTTTTAGGATTTATGGTATACAACCCAACATTCAATCCACACTCTTGCTCCAACATCATTATGATCAATTTTTCTGAAAAAGAAAAAACAATTTCAAAAATACCACAACCAACCCATTCAAAAAATGAACCCGTTCACAATTTGACCGAATCAAAAAATGAACATGTCATTGAACAGGTAAATGAACAGCTCTATATATATAATAAAAAACAAACAGTTAAAAACAATTTAAACAATACAAAAATAGATATAGAAAAAAATTTAATAAATCAACCAGTTCAAAATTTAAATCCCATAATAATTCCAAAAGAGAAAGAAATAAAAACGGAGACCGGGCAGCAAATACTTCCAGTATTCACTGCTACCAATAAAAAACAAACTGAAAGCGGGCAGCAAAAAGAAAAAAGTTGCGCCAAAAAAGAAAAAGATGTTGAACTCGATTTATTTTTTGAAACCACAGTGCCATCACTCGAAATGATACTGGAATACTTCTCTTTCAAGGAAAGCTCCCAAATAGAAGCCAATAAGTTTTTCAATTACTACTCCAGCATCGGTTGGCTCATAGGCGGAAAAACAAAAATGAAAGATTGGAAAGCTGCAGCAAGAAACTGGATGCTCAACACAGCTAAGTTTGCAACAAACACTCCAAAAACCGATTACAACGCCCAACCAAAACCGATGCACCTGCACACGGCAACTCAAAAAAACTATGACGAACCATTGTAAATCAGTCCATGAAACCTTCTTGGTCTACAAAGGTTTCAAAGTGTATAATTTCCAGAAATGCTTGGAATATTTAGAAAACCAAGGAAAAATAACCTATGGAAGTTCGTTTCATATCAGCGAAATGGATTACCCTACCATCTACAAATTGTTGATTTATATGATAAAAGATGAGAAAGCTGCCATAAACCAAAATATAGACTTAACAAAAGGCATTTTAGTATCAGGTTCAATTGGTTGCGGAAAAACATCCCTGATGAACTTAGTACGTCCTTTTACCTATCATGCGTCTGAGTACAAAATAAAAACATGCAGGGAAGTCTCGTTTGAATTTGCCAAAAATGGCTTTGAAGCCATCAACTGCTACACGCTAAAGCAATCCAATCAATCAAAACTAACCGGTTATTGCTTTGACGATTTAGGTGCCGAACAGCAAATAAAGCACTTCGGAAATGATTGTAACGTCATGGCTGAAGTACTAATAAGCCGATACGAACAATTTGTCGAAAACAAATCCGTCACGCACATCACCACCAACCTTTCCGCCTCCGAAATCGAAAACAACTACGGCAACCGCCTCCGCTCCAGAATGCGACAAATGTTCAATTTGATAACATTTGATAGTAGAACGAAAGACAAACGATAAAGTCATTGCGAGGAACGAAGCAATCTTATCACTTTGCGTAAAAATTGTATCGAGAAGCAACTTTAAACTTTTCAAACCTTAAACCTTAAACTTTTCTATCATGAAAAAAATCAACACTTTCTGGAACTGGTTCCAAGACAACAATCAAACCATCAAAAACCTCATCAACGAAACCCCTAAAAACCAAAAACACATCAGCTTTTGGATAAACAAAAACCTCGGTTATTATTGCAAGGAAATTGACTTTATGATTGTATATCCGAAAACCGCCAACGGAAAATGCGAGCTAATTTTAACCGCCAACGGCAACCCAGAATACTTTAATCACGTAATTGATTTAGTCGACAATGCACCACAATTGAAAACCTGGAAATTCACCGCATTCATCCAACCAACCGAAAGAATTTACGAAATTATGAATGGTCTTGACGATCCATACATCTTCCATGAGATTACACTAAAAGCCAGCGAACTCACATTTTTACCTGTTGAGTATCATGAATTATCACATAAGTTAGACATTGTAGTTTTTTTAAAAAGTTACAATTTGTATTGTGATACAAAGACGTTACAACAAGCAATTTTCATCATCATACAAGACATAGTAGGAGAAAAATCCCTATACCAAAACATCAATTTTGTGCAGTTGGCACAAGTACCAGATAACAAGGATGGGTTGATTCACTTGTACGATTTTCAATTGTTTCTGGACAATCTAAACGGCGTGGAATTAAATAATTATTTTCTCAAAATGTGGAAAACCGTAAGATAAACAATTTTTTATACTATAGATTTGACGCATTATTATTAATCTAAATCTCACTATCAAATGAAAAAATTGACTATTGCTTTAATTATTATCCTGTCATTAGTACCGAAACAATCGCAAGCTCAAAATAATGGTGCAGCAGTAGCTGCGGTAGCCGGTGGTCTGTTAGCCATAGGAGCAGGAATTGCTGCCGTGGAGGACATGAAAGAAAGAGCCGAATTGACTGCTACCCAATATGTTTTAGCGAATCATCCTGAATTAAATAGTTTTTCATTAAAAACACTTGATTTTAATGGAAAAAAAACAAAAGATATGTCAGCTACCTCTGTTATTTCTTTTAAAATACAAGAATTTAGTCCATCCGACAATCCAAAACTAGATGGTAAAAAGCTGGTATTACTTGCTTTTACCAGCTACGGATGGATCAGCGATCAAGGTATTGACTTTAATAAGGTACAATGGTACTTGATTGACAGTAGCGAATGGATGAATATGATAGTAGCCTATGCTAAAGTAGCATCAAAAGAAAAAAGCGATGCAGTACTAAAGGATGCTTTAGCTAATGGCGTTGTCGTTAATAAAGGAATAAAGGCAAAAGGGAAATCTGAAATTCCTTTTTTTAAATTAGAAGGTGATATGTATTTGGTGACCGACTATTCTTCCGAAATGAAATTGATTTATAATGAAAAAACACTCGGAATATTTTTAAAAAAAACGCAGAATTTAGTACAGATGGGAAGAGCAGCTGTAATTGATACGCACGAATTCTTATTTCAACAAAATTAAGTCTAGGAATACCCATCTGTCAACAAATTTAACCTAAAACAAAATATTCAATCACGACTTTTGGGATTTTGTTTGAATGACCTTGGCACCGAAAAGCAAGTCAAACATTTCGGTAATGAGTGTAAGGTAATGGCTGAAATAATTCTCAGCCGTTACGATTCATTCATTAAAAAAAAATCACTAATACACGTGACCACTAATCTTTGCGCTTCAGAACTCGAAGCAAGTTATTAAGACCGCGTACGATCCCGCATGAGACAAATGTTTACCCTCGTAAGATTTATACCAAATTCAAAAGAAAAACGATAACAAACGGCACATTCATAAACTCTAATAAATAACAAACTGCATGAGTCAATAAATATTTAAGTTGATAGTGTTTGAAAGTAAAATAAGGAAGAACAGCCAAATTAAATATCACTAAAAGTGGGTATAGTAATATTCTAGAAAATACTGTTTATTTACAAATCAACAATCAAAACATTATCATTTGATAAAACGAAAGAAACATTAATTCAAAAAAGATATTTAATTTCTTCAAATGAGTGAAACCGTAAAGATTCTTGTCCAAGCACTACCAAAGGTCATCAAAAGTTTGTCCGTTATAGGCACCATCGCCTTAGTCTTAGTAGCAGGTGGCATATTTGTTCACAACATTGCTTTTTTTCATGGGATTTTAACCCAATTGCCTTCCATGGTAACTGAATTTTTAATAGGACTACTCATTGGCCTATTTGTTTTGGGAATTGTATCGCTGTTCAAAAAAATAATTGGTGAAAAATAGGTCCTACAAAACGGAATATATTTTAGATACTCCAATATTTTAAAAATAGCAGGAAAAAATCAACCAAAAGACTCGTGTTTTTATATCTATTACTCCCTTTGTATTAAAGTATTTTATCAAACTAAGCTTACAAAAATTAGATGAATTAGACTTGCTTTTAAGACTGTCTCAAGAAATTGGACGTTAATTTATAAAAAATACATACCGATTTACACAATAAATCCAATCTTTTATCTGAAACTTAGTATATTTCAAAAGCCAATAAGGCGTTTTATAGACCAATTAATTAGTGGTTTAAAAAAATTACGTGTGTTTTTTTTAAAACTACTAATTACTACCTCTTGTAGTTTTACCCTTTATAATTTCGCTCTATTTTACAATATATACGACTATTTAAGGGACTTTAGCACTTTTTATCCAATACGAATTACTCTTATTTTTTCCTTTTTTATTTACACAATATTCTTTATTTTGATAATAAAAATACGATTAATGTAAAAATAAATTTTACTAAAACGTTTTTGTAATAAATTTTACCTTAGGTTTGTGATCAAGCTCCGATTTATTTACACCCTTTTATCATTATGAGAAAAGTTACCATTAAGGATATTGCAATTCAAGCTCAGGTTTCTATATCGACTGTTTCTTTTGTTTTAAATAACAAAGGACCACAAATGGCAATAAGTAAAGTTAAGATTGAAAAAGTAAAAGAAATTGCCAAAAATTTAGGTTACATCCCAAATATGATTGCTAGTAGTTTGAGAACTGGAAAAACAAAATCGATTGGTCTGATTGTAGAAGATATCTCAAATCAATTTTTCTCAGAACTTGCTAAAGTAATTGAAGATCAGTCTCGTATACTAGGATATAAAATTTTTTATTGCAGTACAAATAATGATGATGTACGAACAAATGAATTAATCCAAAGCCTGCTACAGGCAAATGTAGATGGTTTTATTATTACTCCTACAGCCGGTTCCGAAAAAAATATTGATCATCTAATCCAGTTAAATAAACCGGTGGTATTGATTGACCGTTATTTTCCTCACAAAAATGTGAGCTATGTAGTAATGGATAATTACGAAGCTGCAACCGAAGCTGCCAATTTATTAATTAGTAAAGGATTTAAAGACATAGCATTGGTTAATAATACCTCTGGAATGATCCAAATGCAACTCAGGGAAAAAGGATACATGGATGCTTTAAAAAAAGCAGCGATTTATAAAGAAGCACTAGTTTTACATCTCCCTTTTCAAAGTACAGAACAACAACGAATTGAAGAGTTGGTTTCTTTCTTTAAAAAATACCCAGAAATTGATGCAGTAATTTTCTCTGCAAATTATATGGGACTCGCAGGTCTTCAAGCTTTTAAACAGATGAAATATATACTGCCTAAAGACATTTCTATAATTAGTTTTGATGATCATGCCAGTTTTCGATTGCATACTCCTACTATATCCATAATTGAGCAACCTATAGAAAGTTTAGCCATAAAAGTAGTTGAAATTTTGATGGACCAAATTAATAATGAAAAGGAGTTTAAAGTGCAAAAAATAATGCAAAAAGGGAAATTAATTCTAAGAGAATCTATATTTTCTAATAATTAACACGTTTAAGATTCGAGTATTTTTTTATTTAATTTACTAAAACGTTTTAGTACATAGTTTAGTCTAATTGTTTTCAATATAAGGAGAATTACCACATATATTCTTAGAAATAAAATTTAAGGAGGATAAGTAATAACCATTGTATAATGTCGTGTTTTAAAATTAGACAAAATGACGCAACAAATTGATTTTAAACTATTGTTTACAATATTGCTATTTTGACTAGTAAACTTTAGACTTACTTAAGAGATTTGACTTATTTCAAATTTAGACTGGACTAATGCAATAATTACAGAACGACCAATAATAATTAAAATAGTATTAAAAAAACTACCATGAGAAAGAAACACTTTATTTTATTAAGTCTAATTTTCGTTTTTTTTACATCAAAAGCACAAACCGATATTTTTGACGCCGTGAGCTATGTTAACCCGCTGATGGGAACACAGTCTACACACAGTCTCTCTAATGGAAATACCTATCCTGCTATCGCCAGACCTTGGGGAATGAACTTCTGGACTCCACAAACCGGTAAAATGGGAGATGGATGGATGTACACTTACACCGCGGAAAAAATTAGAGGTTTCAAACAAACCCACCAACCATCGCCTTGGATGAATGATTATGGACAGTTTTCCATCATGCCGGTTACCGGTAAATTGGCTTTTTTAGAAGACGACAGAGCTAGCTGGTTTAGCCATAAAGCCGAAATTTCTACCCCTTATTATTATAGCGTTTATCTCGCCGATTATGATGTTACCACCGAAATAACCACTACCGAAAGAGCCGCTCACTTTCAAATAACATTTCCGGAAAATGACAGATCATATATTGTTCTTGATGCTTTCGACAAAGGGTCTTATGTAAAAATAATTCCTTCTGAAAATAAAATAATAGGATATACCACTCGCAACAGTGGCGGAGTTCCTGATAATTTCAAAAATTATTTTGTGTTGGTCTTTGATAAGCCCTTTGCTGATAAATACACCTGGCAAGATCAAAAATTAGATAAAGACAAATTAGAATCTATGTCCAATCATGCTGGAGCGATCATCGGTTTTTCTACTACTAAAGGAGAAAAAATCAATATAAAAGTAGCTTCTTCCTTTATCAGTTTCGAGCAGGCAGAACTCAATATGAAAAGGGAACTGGGCACAGCCACTTTCGAACAAACTAAAATAGAATCCAAAAAAGAATGGAATAAAGTACTAGGAAAAGTCAAAGTCGAAGGCGGAACAGTAGAACAAACCAAAACCTTCTACTCCAGTTTATACCGAACCGTTTGTTTCCCACAGAAACAATATGAAATTGATGCCACTGGAAATCAAGTGCACTACAGTCCCTACAACGGAAAAGTGGAAGCCGGTGCTATGTTTGCCGGTACCGGATTCTGGGATACCTTTCGAGCTTTATATCCTTTATTGAATTTAGTGTATCCTTCCATAAATAAGGAAATGCAAGAAGGCCTAATAAATGCTTACAAAGAAGGGGGCTTTCTTCCGGAATGGTCTAGTCCTGGATTTAGAGATGTAATGGTAGGTAATAATTCGGCATCTGTGGTATCTGATGCCTATTTAAAAGGACTTCGTGGATATGACATTAAAACATTGTATGAAGCACTTTTAAATGGGGCAAATAATGAAGGTCCCTTGAATGCGGTAGGAAGAAAAGGAGTTAATTACTACAATACTTTAGGATATGTGCCAAATGATGTTGGTATAAATGAAAGTGCTGCTAGAACTTTAGAATATGCTTATGATGATTTTACCATATGGCAGCTTGCCAAAGCACTAAAACGTCCCAAAAAGGAAATCAATTTGTTCGAAAAACGAATGATGAATTATAAATTACTTTTCAATCCAGAATTCAATTTGATGAGTGGAAAAAGTAAGGATGGTAAGTTCTCCGCTTCTTTTAATCCGTTCAAATGGGGTGGTGATTTTACCGAAGGAAACAGCTGGCATTACAGCTGGAGTGTATTTCATGACATGCAGGGTTTGATTGATTTAATGGGGGGAGAAAAAATATTCACCTCTCAACTGGATGCTGTTTTTAGCTTGCCTCCTATTTTTGACGATAGTTATTATGGCGCAACCATACATGAAATACGAGAAATGCAAGTCATGAATATGGGACAATATGCGCATGGTAACCAACCGATTCAGCATCTTATTTATTTGTACAACTATGTTGGCCAGCCTTGGAAAACCCAATACTGGTCCCGAGAAGTAATGAATAAATTATACAAACCAACACCAGATGGCTATTGTGGGGATGAGGATAATGGGCAAACCTCTGCTTGGTATGTTTTTTCTGCAATGGGCTTTTATCCCGTATGCCCGGGAACGGATGAATATGTTCTGGGAGCTCCTTTATTCAATAAAATAAGTTTGGAACTTGAAAACGGAAAAAATGTAACCATTAATGCTCCCAATAACTCTGATGAAAACATATATGTAGCTGATTTAAAATGGGATAACACTCCTTTTACTAAGAATTTCATAAAGCATTCCGACTTACAAAATGGCGCTATCTTGGATTTTAACATGACCAATACCTCAAATAAAGAGAGAGGGACAGACCCAAAATCCTATCCTTATTCATATTCAAGCTCAAAATAAACAGTATGCAATCACGTAGAAAATTCATTCAGAATACAAGTGTCATAACAGCCGGTTTACTAACAATTCCCATGGTTTCCTTTGCTTTTCCAGCTAAAGATTTTACAAGTAAAAGACCTCCTTTATCTGAAAGAAAATTTACCAGTACGGCTGTAGAAGCGGCAATAATAAAAGTCAAAAAACAAATAGCAAATCCTGAATTGGCATGGTTATTTGAAAACTGCTTCCCTAATACATTAGACACCACGGTTGATTTTGAAATTATAAATGGAAAACCGGATACCTACGTAATCACAGGTGACATTGACGCCATGTGGTTAAGAGACAGTACCGCACAAATTTGGCCCTATTTGCCTTATATCAAAGAGGATCTCAAACTCAAAGAGTTAGTCAAAGGAGTCATCAACCGTCAGACTAAATGTATTTTACTGGATCCTTATGCCAACGCCTTTTATAAAGATGTGAATCAAATAAGTGAGTGGAAAAATGATCTTACGGATATGAAACCGGGTATCCACGAACGCAAATGGGAAATTGACAGCCTCTGTTATCCCATTCGACTTGCTTATGGGTACTGGAAAGAAACTGGAGATACCAGCTTGTTTGACAAAGACTTCAAAGAAGCAATGTTCTTAGTGTTGCAGACTTTTAAAGAACAACAACGACATGAAAATCTGGGACCTTACAGTTTTCAAAGAACAACAGCGTGGGCTACTGATGGAGTTCCTTTGGGTGGTTATGGTTATCCAGTAAAGCCATGTGGCTTAATCGTATCTACTTTTAGACCAAGTGATGATTGTACTTTATTGCCGTTTTTGATTCCAAGCAATATGTTTGCCATTGAGGTTTTAGGGTATCTAATGAAACTGTTTTCACTGCCTGCAATCAAAGATGATTCCTTAGTTGCCAAAGCAAAAGAATTACAAGTACAGGTAAAGAAAGGTCTGGAAGAACAAGGAATAATTAATCATCCCAAATTAGGGAAAATTATTGCTTTTGAAGTAAATGGTTTTGGTAGTTTTCACATGATGGACGATGCCAATGTTCCTTCCATTCTATCACTTCCTTATTTAGGAGCTATAGCACCAGATGACTCTTTATACCTTGCCACCCGTAACCTAATATTGTCTGAAAATAACCCCTTTTTTTATAAAGGAAAAGCAGGAGAAGGAGTTGGCGGCCCCCATACTGGGGTAGATACTATTTGGCCTATGAGTATTATCCTTAGGGCTATAACCAGCGTTGAGGAGGATGAAATTAGAAAATGCATCCATATTTTATTGAAAACTCATGCGGATACCGGTTTTATGCATGAGTCCTTTCACAAGGATGATGCAACAAAATTTACCCGCAAATGGTTTGCTTGGGCAAATACTCTTTTTGGAGAAATGATCGTACAAACAAGTATTAATTACCCACACCTGCTCAAAGAAAAGAACGGCTAGTTTTCTTTAAAAAAAATATTGTTTTTTCTGTTGTACACCTACTCTATTGGATTTTCAATAGTATAGGCAGGGGCTTCTTATCGTAAATTCTGAGCAAGTACCCTTATAGAAATAAGGTATGAATGCCAAAAAAATTAAATAATTATGAAATCCAATTACAACAAATATCCTGCAACTCTAACAAAAGGCACACTGTTCCTGGGCTGGAAAAAGGCTATGGATCAGTTGAAAACGGAAATAAATAAAGAGCGATTTTTAATAGTCTTCGATATTTATATTGGAATTTATACCTCTGAATTTTTAACAGAAATAAAAACTTATAAATCTGAACTTTTCATCAATACTAGCGATTTATTTTTAAAGGAAGAAGAAGTTCTAAAGATGACTTCCCGATTTATGACCAACGATAGTTTGTTTGGTTATGTAACCAATTTAACAATGATTGATTATTTTGATCCTATAAAACTGGAAAAAGCAAGACAATCAATTAAGGATTCTAATGGACTCACAATTGTTTTCGGACCTGGTGCGGAGTTAGTGGATAAAAATTATGACAAATTAATTTATGCTGATTTAGCCCGATGGGAAAGTCAGTTGCGATTTCGTACACAATCCGCTCCAGCTTTAGGCATAGATGACAGCAAGGAGCCCTTTGCAATACAATACAAAAGAGCCTATTTTAATGACTGGATTATTTGTGATCAACATAAAAAAACCTTGTTTGATAAGGTCGATTACTGGATAGACACACACATCGCCAACCTGCCAAAAATGATCCACAAAGAAACGTTTTTTAATGGAATCCACAAAACCATCGAAGGCCCTTTCAGGGTAGTTCCTTTCTTTGATCCTGCTCCATGGGGTGGTCAATGGATGAAAAAAGTATGCGATCTGGATCAGGATAAACCAAATTATGGCTGGTGTTTTGATGGAGTTCCCTCTGAGAACAGCCTGCTCTTAAATATCAATGGAGACTGCTTTGAAATGCCTTCCATTAATTTAGTTTTTCTTAAAAGCAGCGCATTATTAGGAGAACCCGTAAAATCGCGGTTTGGAGAGGAATTCCCCATTCGCTTTGATCTTTTGGATACTATGGAAGGCGGGAATCTTAGCCTGCAGGTACATCCTACGACCCAATTTATTCGAGATAATTTCGGAATGCAATATACCCAGGATGAAAGCTATTACATCCTGGATGCAAAAGAAAATGCCTTTGTATATCTAGGTTTAAAGACGGGAGTTGATAAAGAAAATATGATCAACGATCTCCGGGAGGCTGAAAAGGGCAAAATTGTCTTTGACGCCGACAAATACATTAATAAAATACCTGCTAAAAAACACGATCATTTCCTCCTACCCGCCGGAACTGTACATTGCTCCGGAGCGAATACGCTGGTTCTTGAAATAAGCGCTACGCCAAGCCTGTTCACTTTTAAACTATGGGATTGGCAGCGTCTTGGATTAGATGGTAAACCCAGACCTATCAATATTGAAAGAGGAAAAGAAGTAATCAATTGGGAATACCAAACGGATTATATCTATAAAAATATGGTGAATACTATCATTCCAATTGCAGCGAGTAAAGCTTGGAAAGAGGAATCAACAGGACTTCATCCCCGTGAATTTATTGAAAGTCGTCGTCATTGGTTTACGGAGAAAGTAAGCCACAATACGAACAATAGTGTAAACCTTATAAATTTAATAGCAGGAGATGAAGTCGTAGTAGAAAGTCCGGAAGGAAAATTCGAGCCTTTTCATGTACACTATGCCGAAACATTTATTGTTCCTGCATCTGTCGAAAATTATACAATAACTCCTTTTGGAACCGGCATCGGCCAACAATGTGCTACTATTAAAGCTTACGTAAGAATTTAATATTTAAAATAATAAAAATGTATACAAACGATAATCGAATTGTGATGACACTTGATGCCGGAGGTACAAATTTTGTTTTCTCTGCAATCAAAGGAAATCAGGAAATTGTAACTCCTGTAATATTTCCTTCCAATTCAGACAATTTGGAAAAATGTCTAAATACAATTAAAGAAGGTTTTTGTATTATAAAAAAAGAGTTAAATGCCCATCCAGCAGCCATTAGCTTTGCCTTTCCTGGACCGGCTGATTATAAAAATGGTATCATTGGAGATCTTCCGAACTTTCCTTCTTTTCGCGGTGGTGTAGCACTAGGCAGCTTTTTAAGAGAAAATTTTGATATCCCAGTTTTTATAAATAATGATGGAAATCTATTTGCTTATGGGGAAGCTTTGGCTGGCCTGCTACCCGAAGTAAATACCAACTTAAAAAATGCCGGTAATTCAAAACAATATAAAAACCTTTTAGGAATTACCATAGGTACTGGATTTGGTGCTGGTATAGTAATTAATAATAATTTAAATATTGGCGACAATGAGTGCGGTGGCGATGTATGGTTATTGCCTAATAAAAAATTTCCAAATATAATAGCCGAAGAAAGTGTCAGTATTCGAGCGGTACAAAGAGTATATGAAGAAATCACAAAAGATAATTCTGAAAAATCACCAAAAGATATTTTTGAAATAGCCGAAGGGATAAAGCTTGGCGATAAAGAAGCAGCAATCAAAAGCTTCGAAGAACTTGGGGAAGCTGTGGGCGATGTAATTTCTCGAATTATTAATGTTATGGATGGCTTGGTCGTAATTGGCGGAGGATTATCAGGTGCTGAAAAATATATTTTCCCTGCTATTTTAAAAGAACTGAATTCCACTGTGGGAACCTTTGATAGTAGTTATTATCCTAGTTTACAAATGGAAGCGTTTAATCTGTCCGATTCTTCTGAGTACATAGAATTTCTAAAAGAAAAATCAAACCTCATCAATGTTCCCTTTTCTAATAACCAAGTGCGATATAATCAATCTAAAAAGACCGGAATTGCAATATCAAAGCTCGGAGCAGCGAAAGCCATTTCATTGGGCGCCTACGCTTTTGCTTTGGAACAATTAAATAAAAACGAAAAAAAGCTTGAAATAAGCCTATAAACAATACGATACTATCAAAAAAAAATGATGAATACCTAAAAAATTTACTTTTTGAATTAAAAAAAATAAAATGAAAAATAGCAATTATAACCTCAAAAAAATACTTCCCATTCTATTTGGTTTCTTTATTGTTGGTTTTGTGGATCTTGTTGGTACCGCGACAAACAACATTAAACATGATTTTAATCTAAGTGACTCCATGGCTAGTACATTGCCTATGGTTGTATTCCTTTGGTTTTTAATTTTCTCTATTCCAGTGGGTTTATTAATGAATCGCATCGGAAGAAAGAAGACAGTTCTTCTAAGTATGATCGTTCATTTAATCGCTTTTTTGCTACCATTATTTGCTTATAACTTTACAATCATTTTAATAACTTTCGCATTACTAGGAATAGGTAATACTATTATTCAGGTTTCCCTAAATCCACTATTGTCTAATGTGGTACAAAACAATAAACTTACTGCCAGTCTTTCTGCAGGACAGTTTGTAAAGGCAATATCATCTTTTTTGGGACCGATAATTGCCGCTTACGCCGCCAAAGAATTTGGGGATTGGACGCTAATTTTTCCCGTTTATCTGATAGCTACTTTGGCATCCTCCTTTTGGTTGTTGGTTACTCCCATCACCGAAAACCAGACCATTCACTCTTCCTCCTTCAAATCCTCTTTATCATTGCTAAAAAATCCAACAGTATTAAAATTGTTTATTGGAATTTTTACAGTCGTGGGCATTGATGTCGGAATTAATACAATAGCGCCAAAACTAATGGAAGAACGTATTTTTGGAATGACCTCCCTAGACTCCGTTTATGCTATTAGTGTCTATTTCATATTTCGTACTATCGGCTCTTTTCTGGGGAGTATTATGCTTTCCTATGTTTCAGTCCGAAAATTTTATATCACTAGTACTTTTATTGCTATAAGTTCTTTACTTGCTCTAATTTTTGCTGATAACTTAAACATACTCTACTTATTTATAGCCTTAGTAGGCTTATCGGTTTCTAATATCTTTTCTATCGTTTTTTCCTATGCGCTTCAATATTTACCCGATAAATCAAATGACATTTCTGCCTTGTTAATTATGGGGATTTCTGGAGGTGCCTTATTTCCTTGGTTAATGGGCTTAGCATCCGATAGCTTAGAATTACAGGCTGGAGCTTTAATTGTACTGATACTATGCTGCGTATACCATATTTATCTTTCGTTTTTTGTAAAAAAGGTAGAAATCGAAACTGTTGATAAATAAAAAATTAAATTTTGAGAACCAAAACTAATTATTAAAATGTCCAGATGCCATAAAAATGCATCATTTAAAAACCCTAGTGCTTATGCTAAAAAATCTTTAACTAACAAAAAATCTTTAACTAAATAATTTTTTATTATATGAATATACAGAAAAAACAGTCTGATTTTTACAGACTATTCAAATCGCGTCTCACAAGTATCTGTAGCGCATTTATCTTCCTTTTTTCAATGACTGCCTTTGGACAAAATATCCAAATAACAGGCGAAGTACTAGATACAAAAAACAATACTTTACCAGGAGTAAATGTGGTTGTAAAAGGTACATCAATAGGTACAATTACTGATTTAGACGGTAAGTTTAGTATTACTGTGCCAAGTGAATCCTCAGAACTCGAATTTTCTTCATTGGGATTCGTTACAAGTATTCGCAAGGTAGGTCAATTAACAACGATTAATATCATATTAGCCGAAGACTCTCAGGAATTAGATGAAGTTGTTGTGGTGGGCTATGGTGTACAGCGAAAATCTGACGTTACTGGTGCCATAGGTAAAATTACATCCAAAGAAATCCTTGAAAACCCCTCTTTTAATGCTCTAGAAAGTATGAGAGGTAAAGTATCCGGAGTTAATGTTTACACAAATTCTGGCTCACCTTCAGGGAGTAATAGAGTAGTCATTAGAGGAGTCGGTACCATTAATTCTTCATCAAATCCACTTTATGTAGTGGATGGAGTTGCCATGCAGGATTTTCAATTTCTAAATCCCAATGACATCGAAAGTATGGAAGTCTTAAAAGACGCTTCTTCAACAGCGATTTATGGAGCTAGAGGAGCTAATGGAGTTATTTTAGTGACCACCAAAAGAGGGAACAAAAGTGACAAAATTACCGTTGCCTATGACACTTATGTCAGTTTTGGTCAATTGCGGAAACAAATGGATGTATTAGACTCAAATCAGTTACTGCAAGTGATTAAAACGGGCTATGCCAATGCCCCTAAATATAATAACTATCAGCCGGGAGCTGCTCCTGTACTAACCACTAATGATCCTCGCTTATTTGATGCGAATGGACAGCCACTTTACAATACAAATTGGCAAGAAGAGGCTACTAGAACTGCTATCTCTCAAAATCACCAAATTAGTATTCAACAAGGGGGAGAAAAATCATCGGTAGGTGCTTTTTTAAATTTTACAGACAGTCAAGGGATTATGCTGAATTCCTATATGAAAAGGATTAATGCAAAATTTGCCTTTGATGTTAAACCTAAAGAATGGTTTGATTTTGGAATTAACATGCTCGTTAATCGTACAAATGAAAATGCGGTTGAGGAAGATGGTGGCGGGCAGTCACCCAGGAGAACTATGATTGAAATGCCTTCGTTTTTTCCTGTAAAATATCCGGATGGTTCCTGGAGTAATTCTTTAGGTACAACTGATAATTTTGGATTTGAAGGAATGGCTAATCCGGTTCATGTGCTAGAAACTCAGGAGCGTTTACGCAATCGTACTCAAATCTTTGGTAATGCTGCTTTGACCTTTCATATTTTACCTGGTCTGGATTTAAAAACTCAATTTGGAGTTGATAACCAATATCGTAATTATAAAGATTATTGGCCTACCGATTTAGTAAATATCTCTGCCCCTAATGGTTTTGCTCAAATCACAAACGAACAAAACATGTATTGGCAACAAGAAACGTTCCTTACTTTCAATAAAGATTTAGGCGATAATCACCGTATAAATTCGGTACTAGGTCTGAGTTGGCAGGAAAATAGTTTTGAAAGAAGTGGTTCGGCCACTAGAGGTTTTTCTGATAATTTTTTCAAATACAATAATATGGGAGCAGCGACAACACCTGATCCTCCTACTTCATTATCAGAAAGCTGGGCTATGAATTCGTACTTTGTGCGTACCGGCTATACTTATAAAGATCGTTATTTATCAACATTCACCGCCAGAATGGATGGTTCTTCCCGATTTGGTGCCCAAAACAAATATGCCTTCTTCCCTTCTTTGGGTCTAGGTTGGATCGCATCTAAAGAAGATTTTTTTGTAAATAATCTTAAGTTTATAAACCAATTAAAATTTAGAACCAGTTATGGCCTTACAGGAAATTCCGAAATTGGAACCTACAGATCTCTGGCAACTATAGCCTCCGGTACTGCTCTGATTAATGGAGAACGTGCTCCCTCATCCTACTCTAACAGACTTCCTAACAGCAATTTAAAATGGGAGAAAACTTCACAATTCGATATCGGCTTTGACCTAAGTATGTTTCAAAATAGAGTTTCTCTCGAATTTGACTATTATTACAAATCCACAACCGATCTTTTGTTAGATCGTCCGGTTCCGCATAGTACTGGTTTTACATCCGTACTCGATAATATTGGTGAAGTATCGAACCGTGGAGTAGACATCCTAGTTTCAACAGTAAACATTGAAAACAATGATTTTTCTTGGAATACCTCTTTGAATTTAAACTTCAACAAAAACCGTATTGAAAAATTAGGCACGAACAACGAAGATATTGAACCAGGTCCTTTTTGGGTATCAGGAAGTCAGACAATCTTGCGCGTTGGGGAGTCTTTGGGATCTTTCTATGGATATACTCGTTTAGGAACTTGGAGTACAGATGAAGCTGCTGAAGCCGCCTTAGTAAATCAAATTCCGGGTGAGGCTAAAAGATCAACTACAAAAAGTATTTTAGGAAGTGGTTTACCTGATTGGACTGGAAGTTTTATAAATAAATTACGATATAAAAATTTTGATTTCATCCTGGACTTTCAATTTGTTAAGGGAGGCGAAATTCTTCAACAGTTTTTTCACTCTACTCAGGATAGAACGGGTTATGGTAATGGTTTAGTTGAAACACTAACCGAAGCTTGGACTGAACAAAATCAAAACACGATGGTACAACAAATTCGGAATGGCCCTATTAGCGGTCAAAGTTCGGAAATGGACAGCCAGTGGGTTTCCGATGGATCTTATCTTCGACTGAACTCTATCTCTTTTGGATATAACTTCCCCGATACGTTTCTTGAAAAAAGTGGTATTAATCGTTTAAGAATCTATTCTACATTAAACAATGCATGGGTTTTAAACGCCAAGTCCTTTAAAGGTTTTGATCCCGAAGGATCTTCACAAGGAGGAAATCAATGGGGACAGAATATGTTCTTCTTTCAATATCCAAGGCCAACAACGCTCACTTTTGGACTTAATGTTAGTTTTTAACCAACCTTTAATTGAAATTTAATATGAAAAAATCTATTATACTTTTAACGGGACTCCTTTTAATATTGAACTCTTGTTCTGATTTCTTAGTTGAAGAGCCCCTAAGTGAAATTACACAAAATCAATATTTCACTTCACCCAATCATGCGTATGCTGCAGTAAATCAGCTGTATCGTGGCGGGATTCAGGACCTTACTTATGCTGCTAGTGCTTATAACGGTCCTAAACTAATGAGTGGCGGATACATGTCAGGCTTCTTTGACAATCCTAACTATAAAGGACAGGAACAATTTATTGTTCAAAGTCAAAGCCTTAGTCTTAATGCGCAAACAAGTGCTGGTTATCTCGATGGAATTTGGGATCCTTGTTATAGAGCAATTGCTAGAGCTAATTTTGCTATTGAAAATATTCCTGTAACTCCAGGTTTAAACGATAATGAAAAAAAGCAACTTTTAGCAGAAGCCTATTTCTTCAGGGCGTTTAATTATTTCTATTTAGTAAAATATTTTGGAGACGTACCCCTTATTATTGATACCCTCCAAGAGGATATTTATGTTGCACGTTCAACTTCAAAAATAGTATACGAACAAATGATTACGGATCTTACTTATGCTAGTAAAGAAGGAGGTTTAGAAGACCTTCCTATGCCAAAAAACAATTTCAGAATCTCAAAAGGTGCTGTTAATACCCTTTTGGCTGATATTTATTTGCATATGAGTGGATTTCCAGTTCAGGCGAATAAATATGCCGAAGCAGCAACAACGGCTCGGGAAATTATCAATTCAGGAAACTATAGACTAATCCAAAATGGAAATACAACTACTAATAGTGCCTATAATATTATGAGAACTTCTGATAGCGAAGATGAATACATGTATCAGGTTGAATATATGTCAGGTATTGCAACGAATGGATGGATGGCAACCTATTCTTTTCCAACAGGTGCTGTTAGCTGGCCTGGACAAATTTTCAAATTTGCTATTACCACGGAAGTCTTTTTGCCTCGCCCCGGATTACTAGCTATTTATGACAGCACCGAAGATATTAGAATTCAGGAAAAACAATTTTTTCATTCACAGTTTACCTATGATTATTCTAATTCTAGCGGTACAAATACCGAGACAAGAAATTTTCCAACGATGCCCTATTTGTGGTTTGACCAAAATGCTTTATTTACTTCAGGGCAACAAGACAAAGATTTTAAAATATACCGCTACGCCGAAGTATTGCTTATTGCCGCAGAAGCAATTGCCAAAACAGAAGGAGTCACTGCCGAAGCTAGAGGCTATTTAGCCCAAGTTAGAAGCAGAGCTTCACTTACAGGAAAAAGTGTGGAAACAGTTTCAACCGAACTGGCTGCTTTATCTCCCAATCAATTTATTGAAGAAGTTTGGAAAGAAAGACTGAGAGAGTTTCCTCTTGAATTTAAAATCTGGGAGGATATGCAACGTACCCGTAAAATCATGAAAACCAACATTAATAATAAGGGAGTAATCTCTTTTATTGATCTTATAGGGGCACAAAACACTTGGGGAAATACATTTCAGGCCAGAGACCTTCTTTATCCAATATCTGCTAATGAATTACAACGTAATCCAAATTTAACTCAAAATGAGGGCTACTAAAATATAAATCTAGTATTAAAAGGGAAGAAAAGAGCATGAAAAAAGTATTGAAATAGCTTGCTCTTCCCTTTTTTATTTTTGAATTAAGGGTAAATTAAATCTCCTAATAAACAAAAAAAGCATGCAAAATCTAACATATCTCTTACTCTTATTCTTCTTAATTCCCGAATTTAAGAAAGAGAGCACTGAAACAAAAACACTTTGGCAAATTGGCACTAAAAATAATAAAGCCGATGAATTTGCTCTGAAATCAGGTGCTTATCAAGACTTTCTGAAAAAAGATTTTGGTTGGGAAGACCGATATTATCTAATTGGTGTTTCAAAGCCTGAAAAAGACTGGCCATACATCATACCAGGTCCTCAGGATAAATGGGGAGGTACTGGTGGTACTTCAGGGATACGAACAAATGTGATGACTATTTTATTTGGAATGGATACACTTCCAAAACAAGGAAAATATAAATTAATTGTCACGGTTTTAGAAACTTCTGAAAAATTGGAGTCGTTGTTAAAAATTACCGTGAATTCTAAATCTTGGAAATACAAACTAAAGACCGGCACTGGTGATATTAGCCTCAAAAAAGAACCTAATACGCGAAACTCACAAATTATAAGTATTGACATAGATTCGGAGATAATCACCACTCATGGAAATGAAATACAAGTCGGTATTATTGAAGGTTCCTGGCTTATTTTTGATGAAATAAGACTCGAAAGCCCCGCTGCTGCCAGTATCTCAAAAACACACCAAGCTGCCTTTATACGTAAAGTGAAGGCCGCAGATTATGAATTAAAAAACAAAATGATTCAACCCTTATTAATTGATGTCGAACATTTGAATGGCACGCCGGAATTGACGGTTAAATTAGATAATTCTCTTATTTTTAAACAAAAAACAGAGCAGGGTCGTTACCTTTTTGAGGCTCCCATGCCAGCAGTGTTAAGTACTCAGAAATCTAATTATAGTATCGCTTTAGACGGTAAAATAATTGAAAACGGTACCATAATTAGATCTCCTCAAATCGAAGCTTCAATAGCTAATTACGTAGACACAAGAATAGGAACGGCCCATTCCCGATGGATGATTGCCCCAGGACCTTGGATGCCTTTTAGTATGGTTAAACTGAGTCCTGACAATCAAAATGACGGTTGGCAGTCCGGATACGAGCCTTCTTTTGAAAGTATTGGAACTTTTAGTCACATTCACGAATGGACTATGGCTGGATTAGGAATGATGCCGACATCCGGAGAACTTAAGACCGATATCGGGGATCAAAGTGTCGATTTGATCAATCCTATAGTGCTTGATAATAATACAAAACCAGCTTTATCCGGATACAGATCTAGAATTGACAAGGCTTCCGAAAAAACTCCGCTCGGATATTACAGTGTCAAATTAACAGATTATAATATTTTAGCCGAATTAACAGCGACCAATCGATGTGGCTTTCAAAGATATACCTATCCCAAAGGGGCCAAAGCCAGAGTAATGATCGATTTACAAATACCATCCGAATACAAGTATCTCGTTCAGAATGCTGAAATAAGGCAAATCAATAATCGAAGAATTGAGGGATTCAGCAAACAACTCTCCGCAGATGCCTGGTCTGGAGGAGTCGATCAGGAATACACCATTTATTTTGTTATAGAATTTGATCAAGATATTAATAAATTCGGTGGATGGGAGAATGAGCTCGTATCTAAAAACAGAAGTATTAAGGGTACTAACCTATCGAAAGTGGGAGCCTATGTAGAGTTTGATACGCGAGAAAATCAAATAATTCAGACACGTTCAGCAATTTCATATGTTGATATTGAAGGGGCACGTGGGAATCTCAAGACAGAAATATCGGATCCTTTTAAATGGAATTTCGAAGAAATCCGTCAGGCTCAGGTTGATTCTTGGAATAAAATTCTAAATCGAGTTGAAATTAGTTCGAATGACAAGCGGGAAAAAACACGTTTTTATACCAACCTTTACCGATCCTATTGCAGGAATACTTACAGTGATTCTGACGGACGCTGGGTGGATGCTACCGAAAAAATACAAAAATTCTCCGATACTGATGCCCTTGCCTTAGGCTGTGATGCCTTTTGGAATACCTTTTGGAATTTGAATCAAGTATGGAATTTAATAACACCGGAATGGTCAAGCCGATGGGTTAAATCGCAATTGGCCATGTTTGATGCTAACGGATGGCTGGCCAAAGGCCCCGCAGGCATGGAGTATATTCCTGTAATGGTCGCAGAACATGAAATACCTCTTTTAGTAGGAGCGTATCAAATGGGAATACGCGATTATGATACCGAAAAACTTTTTGCAGCGGTAAAAAAAATGCAAACTACGCTTCCTCAAAAAATTGGTGGCGGCTATGCCGGAAACGAGGACTTAGCGCCCTACTTAAAATACGGCTATGTTCCTTCCGATAAAGGACGCTTTTCCAATAGCCTGGAATATTCCTTTGATGATTGGACTGTGGGGCAATTAGCACTAGCCTTAGGCAAAAAACAAGACTACGAAATATTTAATGATCGAGGCAATTGGTGGAGAAATGTTATTGAACCCAAATCCGGATATGCACAACTTCGCAACAGCGAGGGTATTTGGCAATCGGACTTTGATCCTTTTAAATCAGGGGCAAACCACCATTATGTAGAAGGGAATGCCTGGCAGCTCACCTTTTTTGTTCCTCAAAATATACCTGCTTTAGCAAATGCAATAGGAAAAGATCGTTTTATCGAACGATTAAATTGGGGTTTCGAGCAAAGCGAACCCTGGAGATATAATGCTCCTGGAGATCAATATTGGGATTTTCCAGTAGTGCAGGGAAATCAACAATCCATGCATTTTGCTTTCTTATTTAATTGGGTCGATCAACCTTGGAAAACTCAGAAATGGTCAAGATCAATACTGGATCGTTATTATGGATTTGATATTTCAAATGCTTATTTAGGGGATGAAGATCAGGGCCAGATGAGTGCCTGGTTTATAATGGCGGCACTGGGCTTATTTCAAACAGATGGTGGTACCCGCTTAGATCCGATTTATGAAATTGGGAGTCCATTATTTGAAAAGGTAACCATTGATCTTGGGCAAAAATACGATCGAGGCAAAAAGTTTACAATCGAGGCAAAAGAAACCTCAAGAAAAAATATTTATGTACAATCAGCAAACCTCAACGGAAAAGTATTAAACAGCTTTCAATTCCCGGTAAGTGAATTGCTCAAAGGCGGTAAATTAAGTCTGATCATGGGACCAGAACCCAATAAAAAATGGGGAACAAAATAGATTATAAATACCAATAACGCATCAAATAATAACTTAAAAATAAACATATGAATTATTTTGTAAAAAAAAGCGTACTGATTTTAGGCCTGGCATTAGCTTTTGGTTCCTGTCAAAAAGATTCAGAAAAAAAGATTGATAACCTGACACAATATGTAGATCCTTTTATTGGTTCAGGAGGCCACGGCCATGTTTTTGTTGGCGCCAGTGTTCCTTTTGGCGGAATCCAGTTGGGTCCTAGTAATTTTTATAAAGGCTGGGACTGGTCTTCCTCCTATCATTTTTCAGATAGTATTGTAAAAGGTTTTACCCATCTAAATTTAAGTGGAACTGGGATTTCTGATTTAGGGGAACTTTCGGTTTTGCCAACTGTTGGAGTCCGAAAAGTTTGGTCTGGAAATCAAGACCGCCCAAAGGAGGGTTATGCCTCGCTTTACAATAAAACGACAGAAGCTGTAAAACCAGGATATTACACGGTCGAATTAGAGGATTATAATATTAAAGTGGAACTCTCTGCTACGGAACGGGTGGGTATTCATAAATATACATTTCCGGCGAATAAAGAATCCAGAGTAATTGTCGATTTAAGCGAAGGAAACTCCGATATTGCCGTAGAAACCTTTATCCGCCAAATTAACGATACTACTTTTGAGGGCTATAGGTATTCAAAAGGATGGGCTGAAGATGAAAGAGAATACTTCTCCTTGATACTCTCAAAACCGGTAAAGAATTTTGTAATCTACAATGAAAATACCAAATTGGAGGGAAACGAAGCTAAAGGAAAATTGATCAAAGGATTCTTAGAATTTTCGACAACTGAAAAAGAGATTCTGTATCTAAAAATGGGAGTTTCACCAGTAAGCATGAAAAATGCCTTAGCTAATATTCAAGCTGAAATTCCAAATTGGGATTTTGACAAAGTAGTGGCTGATGCCGATGCTAAATGGAATAAAGAGCTTTCAAAAGTCACAATCAAAACAGAGGATGAAGCTAAAAAAAGAGTGTTTTATACTGCGCTTTACCACACCATGATTGCTCCTAATCTCTATAATGATGCTAACGGAGAATACCGAGGGACCGATAAAAAAGTATACTCGGATCCCGGATTTAATAACTACACTTTATTTTCGCTTTGGGATACCTACCGCGCAGCACATCCTCTTTTCACAATTACCCAACCCGGGCGTGTAAGTGATATGATCAATTCCATGCTTTTGATTTTTAAACAACAAGGAAAACTTCCGGTATGGCATTTAAGAGGGAATGAAACCAATACGATGCCGGGTTATAGTGCCATTCCCGTGATTGTTGATGCTTGCCTTAAAGGATTCGAAGGAATTAATTTAGAAGAGGCTTATCTTGCCGTGAAAACATCGGCTACTGGTGATTTTGAACCCGGGGTGAAAGATATGCTGAAATACGGCTACATACCCGCTGATCATGGTCCTGAATCGGTAGCAAGTGCTATGGAATATGCCATTAGTGACTGGGCAATCTCTAAGTTAGCAGAAAAATTAGGCAAAAAAGAAGATGCTAAATACTTTGGAGAAAGAGCAAAAGGCTATAAAAAATACTTCGATCCTGAAACAAGATTCATGCGAGGTAAAATGTTGGATGGTAACTGGAGAACTCCTTTTGATCCCGTTTCTGCACAACACAGGATTAATGATTATTGTGAAGGGAATGCCTGGCAATATTTATGGATGGTCCCTCAGGATCCTGAAGGGCTGATCGAACTTCTTGGCGGCGACAAGCATTTTGTTGCAAAACTGGATGAACTTTTTAGTCGGTCTTCAAAATTAGACGAAGGTGCTTCAATGGATATTTCAGGATTGATCGGACAATATGCACATGGTAATGAACCGAGTCATCATACAACTTATATGTATGCTTATGCCGGAGAGCAATATAAAACTGCTGATAAGGTTGACTATATTTTGAATGAACTCTATACCGACAAGCCTGATGGTTTGAGTGGAAATGAAGATTGTGGCCAAATGTCCGCCTGGTATGTGTTCTCTTCTATGGGTTTCTATCCCGTAAATCCATCCAATGGAATGTATGTATTTGGCAGACCTCTTTTTGATGAGGTTACCATTGCTTTACCTGATAATAAAAACTTTAAAGTAGAAACGGAAAACAATAGTTTCAAAAATATTTATATTCAATCAGTTACTTTAAATGGAAAAAAACATTCAAAATCGTTTATCACTCACAAGGAAATTTTAAAAGGTGGAGAACTTAAGTTTGTTATGGGACCTAAACCAAATCTCGAATTTGGAAAAAAACAAGAAGATCGTCCCAAATCCATTGTTTATTAATAAATTATAAAGCTAAAATTTTGATTCTGATGCTCGGATAGCAAATCCTAAACGCTATTTCGCATTGGAATCAAATTTTATTGGTTTGATAAGCTATTGTATTTAAAAATAACCATCCTGTTTTTTAAGCTGGGATTATCAAAACACATCAAATTTCTTTTTTATTTTCTGAAATCTGAAACACGAATTATGAAAAAAAATTTAATTGCTTGTATTGTAATTGGCACTGCTATAAACCTAAAATTAATAGCACAAACCAAAATAAATAGCACTATAAAAACTCCAATTGACCAAATACAATGGATCAATTATGTACAACCGAATATAGGTACAGCGCATTCGCGTTGGTTTTTTTATACGCCCGCTGCTATGCCTTTTGGAATGGCAAAATTAGGCCCCTCAACTAATGGGCATTACGGAAATGCTTCCGGTTGGGAAGCCGTTGGATATGATTACCGCCATACTTCCATCGAAGGTTTTGCCGCTTTCCATGAATTTCAAATTGGAGGTATTGTTACTGCTGCAACCGTTGGTGATATTCAAACCGTCCCAGCAAAACTTGAAAATCCTGACCAAGGATATCGATCCCGATTCAATAAAGAAAATGAATTTGCGACTGCAGGTTACTATGCTGTGCTACTTAAAGATTATAATGTAAAAGCTGAATTGACAGCAACGAATAGGGTGGCATTTCAAAAATACACGTTTCCTAAAAGCAGGCAATCAAATCTAATTTTTGACATTGGAAATCAGCAAGGGGAAAGCGGTAAGGTAAAAAAAGCTTTTGTAACGCTCGTCGATCATAATAAAATAGAAGGATATGTAATAACGGAGCCTGAATATGTCAAAGTGTATCAACCAGGAGCTACTGTGAGCATGTTTTTTTCTGCTATAATTAGTAAAAAACCGGATTCATGGGGTACTTTTCGAAACGATACTATCTATGCTGATAATCAAAGTATCGAAGGAGTTGGTGCTGGATTATATCTGGTTTTTGATACCGAAAAAGAAGAGAAAATTGAAATTAAAATGGGATTATCCTATACCTCTATTCAAAATGCAAGACTCAATTTAGCAGCTGAAGCGGCTGAATTAAACTTTGAGCAGGCCAAACAATTGGCAACCCAAACATGGAATGATCAATTAGGACGTATTGCCGTTGAAAGCAAAGACGAAAAGTCAAAGATAAAATTTTATACAGGACTATATCATGCTCTTCTTGGAAGAGGTCTTGCAAGTGATGTAAATGGTCAATATCCTAAAAATGATGGTAGTATTGGACAAATTACTCTGAATAATAAGGGAGTTCCATTACACAATCATTACAATACTGATGCTGTTTGGGGCGCTTTTTGGAATCTCACACAACTCTGGGCTTTAGGCTATCCAGAATATTATTCCGACTTTATAAAAAGTCAATTACTGGTCTATAAGGAAACCGGCTGGCTTGGAGATGGAATAGCTAACAGCCGCTTTGTTTCTGGAGTAGGCACCAATTTTGTCAGCTTAATTATAGCGTCTGCATATTCGTCTGGAATAAGAGATTTTGATATTGATCTCGCCTACGAAGCGGCACTTAAAAATGAAATCACTTGGAAAAATCGACCCGAAGGCGCTGGTAAAATGGACCTCAAACCTTTTGTAAAATCAGGCTACATCAATTTTACAAAAGCTTTTGGAAAAAGTAATGCCAAAGGCTCTGGATTTAGTGCTTCTCACACCTTAGAATATGCCTTTAGCTCATTTGCTGTAGCTCAGATGGCAAAGCAACTGGGCAAAAAAGAGGATTATGATAAGTTAATGAAACAATCTAAATCATGGGAAAATCTATTCGATCCAAAAACACAATTAATTCGTCCTAAAAACAAACAGGGTAAATTCACAGATCCTTTCGACCCCTATGCGCCATGGGAAGGTTTTCAAGAAGGTAATGCAATCCAATATACCTTCTATGTGCCGCATGATCCGGAACGTTTAATTGCTAAGATTGGAAAAGAAACCTTCAATAATAGATTAGACAGCATTTTTACTCTTTCTCGCAAAACAGTATTTGGGGGCGGTAAAGAAATTGATGCTTTTGCAGGAATAAAAACACTATACAATCATGGTAATCAACCCAACCTTCACATTTCATGGCTATTTAATTTCTCTGACAAACCCTATCTTACCCAAAAATGGACCCGTGCTATTTGTGACGAATTTTATGGTACAGAAGGAATCCATGGCTATGGATACGGTCAAGATGAAGATCAGGGTCAATTAGGTGCTTGGTATGTTATGGCTGCTATCGGTTTGTTTGATGTAGGCGGTCTTACAAAGGAAAATCCAGAATTCCAAATTGGAAGTCCCCTATTTGATAAACTAACCATCAACTTGAATCAGGACTACTACAAAGGGAAACAATTCAGTATTGAAACCAGAAATAACAGTAAAAATAATTTCTATCTAAAAAACATAAAATGGAACTGCAAGAAACAATTTAAGGCCGCTATTCCCTTTTCTGAAATAACTAAAGGCGGTATACTGTTACTAGACATGTCTGATAAACCTATTCAATAACGAATCTAATAATATGATTATGAAAACATATTTTCTTTTTTTAATCCTCTCAGCCTTATTCTTTTTATCCTTAACTGTAACAGGACAAAAAGCGGTTATGAAGCCCGAATTAGTGTATAAAATCAAAACAGATACCCGTTTAAAAACAGTATCAGAAAAAGCGCGAAAGCTCGTTTCCTCTGGTTTTAACGCAGGAGATGGTTATTCCGAAGTATGGATTCGGGATTTGAATACTTTTACCGATCTCGCTACTAAAGTCGCCGATAAGGAAAAGCTGAAAGAGGCTCTGCTTACCTTTTTTAAATTCCAGGGAAAAGACGGTAACATCATGGATGGTTATACTGAAATTAAAAATGCCAGTAGTGGTGGTGTTTTTTATTACAGCAAACTCGCACCAGAATTTGCAGCCCACAAAAACACCGTGGAAACAGATCAGGAAACTTCGCTTATTCAGGCTTTATATAAATATGTAAAAGCTACTGGAGACCACTCCATTTTAAAAGAAAAAATTGACAACAGCACTGTAGAAGAACTCATGGGTAAAGCATTAACCTTTTTACTGGAACACCGTTTTGATAAAAAATACGGCTTACTTTGGGGAGCTACAACAGCCGATTGGGGTGACGTTCAACCGGAGCATGATTGGGGTGTAGTTATCGACAGTTCCAGTCATTTTGCAATTGATATTTATGACAATGCCATGTTTGTTATTGCACTAAATAATTATATTGATTTATTAGCCTTTGACATTCAAAAGAAACCTTGGCTTGAAATCAAACAAAAAATAATAAGTAATACTGAAAAACACCTTTGGGACAAAAAAAACAATAAATACAGGACTCATATTTACCTAAAAGACTCTCCCTTCCCTTCTGACTTTGATGAAAATAAAATCTATTATCATGGGGGTACTGCTATTGCAATTGAGGCGGGTTTATTGAACAAAAAACAAGTAAAACAAGCGTTCGCAAAAATGAAAGCGAATATGAAAGCAGCAGGAGCGCAGAGTATAGGACTCACTCTTTATCCCGTTTACCCTAATGGTTTTTTTAAAAATCAAGGAATGAGTGAATATGGTTACCAAAATGGCGGAGACTGGACTTGGTTTGGTGGCCGAATGGTACAACAATTAATTCATTATGGCTTATATGAGGAAGCCTATGAAGCGCTTTCTCCGATGCTGGACAGAGTAATACTACACAAAGGATTCTACAAATGGTGGACTCCTGCAGGAGAACCAAAGGGTTCTGGCCAATTTAGAGGGTCTGCCGGAGTTCTTTGGTCTGCTATTGAGCAATTAAACGCTCAATCCGTCCAAGAATAAAAGAGAACTAATAGTATCCATCTAATTCCCAGCTTGCCTCCTATTCTTCAATAGTTACCCGTACTAAAAATTAATTTTAAATATTGTATCATAGTGAAATTTAAAAACAGAGCTGTAAGTTAGCGATTAATTCGAGCCCTAAAATAAATATTTAAAAAATAACTCTTTAATATTTACAACAAATGAAATACTTCATATTTAGTATTCTCCTACTCCATTTAAATTTAATTAGTGCGCAACAAAATTTAATTAAATATGTAAAACCAATCATTGGATCAGAAAAAATGGGACATACTTATCCTGGGGCAACTGTGCCGTTTGGAGCCGTACAATTAAGTCCCGAAACGGATACCATATCCTATGAATTAAACGGAAAATATAATGGTGATGTTTACAAATATTGCGCAGGATATAAATATGAAGACAAAACCATTGTAGGATTCAGTCACACACACCTGAGTGGAACCGGTCATTCTGATCTTGGCGATTTTTTAGTTATGCCAACACAAGGAAAACTACAACTGAATCCCGGAACGGCATCGGATACAAAAAGTGGGTATCGCTCTGCGTTCTCACATTCTAATGAAATATCCGAAGCTGGTTATTACAAAGTAAAACTGGATGATCATGCTATTATTGCCGAAATGACGGCAACTACCAGAGTAGGAATGCATCAATACACATTTCCAAAATCGGATGAAAGTCACATCATCCTTGACTTAATGGCTGGTATTTATAATTACGATGAAAAAAATGTTTGGACATATATAAGAGTGGTCAATGACTCCCTAATCACAGGTTACCGACAAACAAATGGCTGGGCACGGACTAGAACCGTATATTTTGCAATGTCGTTTTCAAAACCATTTGCCAATTACGGACAAAAAAATTATGACACAAAGCAATCGTATCGTGGTTTTTGGAGAAAATTTGATGAATCAAAAAACTTTCCGGAAATCGCCGGAAAAAAAATACGCATGTATTTTGATTTTAAAACCGAGGAAGCCGAAAAAATTAAAATAAAATTCGCACTGTCCTCGGTTAGTCAAGAAAATGCTTTAGAAAATATGCAATCCGAAATTAAAGATTGGAATTTTGAGAAAGTTAAAACGGATGCTCAAAAATTATGGAATGACGAACTGAACAAGATTAAAATTGAAGCTTCCGAAGACAATAAGATAAACTTCTACACCGCTATGTATCATACTTTTATAAACCCTACGGTTTACACTGACGTAAACGGACAATACAAAGGTTTAGATCAAGACACTCATATAGCCAATGGTTTTACAAATTACAGTACGTTTTCCTTATGGGATACCTATCGGGCATTGCATCCATTTTTTAACATAATTCAACCTTCCCGGAATAATGACATGATAAAGTCAATGATGGCGCATTACAAGCAAAGCGCCTTACACATGCTGCCAATTTGGTCTCATTACTCCAACGATAATTGGTGCATGAGTGGCTATCATAGTGTTTCAGTAATTGCAGATGCGATCATAAAAGGGGTTTATAATGGCGACCCAAACGAAGCGCTGGATGCTTGTGTGGCAACAGCAAAACATCGAAATTATGAAGGCATTGGCACCTATATGGATTTAGGTTTTATACCTGATGAAAAAAGTGGCACTTCAGTTTCAAACACATTAGAATATGCCTATGATGATTGGTGTATAGCTCAATTAGCAAAAAAATTAGATCGACAGGAGATTTATGAAGAGTTTATAAAAAGATCTTCAAATTGGAAAAACAATTTTAATCCAACAACAGGATTTATGCAACCCAAATTAGCAAATGGTACTTTCAAAAGTAATTTTGATGCTATGACAACGCACGGCCAAGGATTCATTGAAGGAAATAGTTGGAATTACAGTTTTTTTGTTCCACATAATCCAACTGAATTGATTGCCAAAATGGGTGGTAAATCCGCATTTTCAGATCGTTTAGATACTTTATTTTCCATGCATTTACCTGATTCATTTTTCGCTGAAACAGAAGACATTACGAGAGAAGGAATAATTGGTGGTTATGTTCACGGAAATGAGCCTGCTCACCACGTAGCCTATTTTTACAATTGGACAAATGAACCTTGGAAAACACAATATCAGGTTAGAAAAATAATGAAAATGCAATATAAACCAACACCTGATGGTTTGGGAGGAAATGATGATTGCGGACAAATGAGTGCTTGGTATATCTTCTCTTCATTAGGGTTTTATCCGGTTGCTCCAGGTTCAACTGAATATGCTATTGGATCCCCTTTGGTAAACAATGCGGTATTGACATTAGAAAATGGGGAAATGTTTATCATAGAGGTGTTAAATCAAAAAGACAAAAATGTTTATGTTCAAAAAATAGTACTAAATGGCAAGCCCTTACCAACTTTGTTTATAAACCACAATGATATTACTGCTGGAGGCAAATTGACTTTTTATATGGGATCTAAACCTAAAAAATAAATCAAAAATTTACATCCCCATTAAAAAGATTAATTTTCTGGTATTTTTCACAGATACAATTGTGTAGCATTGTTTTTAAGTATATTAAACTCGTTAGGTGTAATTAGTTTTTGATGATAATTTTTCGTCAGTTCGAGTGATTTTCTCCCCAAGTCTCGGGAATAAAATCGTATCGAGAACAAGAAAAATTTAATTAAAACGGTTCTTGAGACACGTCACTTCGAGTGAGAAGTGTATCGAGAAGTTTGTACCGTTTTACTACTTAAAAACACACAAACTGATATTTTAATCATTGCATCCAACGGATTATATTAAGATCCTGAACATATAGATGGGGATTTTAAAAAGAAAAAAATTAAGAACAAAATTCATAAATATCTATCTCTTTTTTATGATATGAATGGGTTCTTTTAAAGAGTTCAACTTAGTGGTGAGGATATAGACTTCGAGTCATTACAACAAAAACTGGACAACTGTTTAATAAACGCTTAGCAACACATTAATCGAGAACCCAAACGGCCTAATATCCTCTGCAATTGCTAAAAAACCAACAAAATCTAAAACCTAATCCGAAAAATAACATTCTCTTAAAGGATTTGTATCCTTTTTTGGTTACCCTTGTACCGTTCGATACAACTAAAACCTCAATATATAAAGTTCATCTATGAGTCGTATAATAATATATTTATCCTTTCTGCTTTGTCTTTACTCTACTGTTTCAAAAGGGCAGGCTCCACCCGAGGAATTAAAAATTGCTTTTCTGGCAGATGTTCATTTTCAGGATATATATGGAACCTTACAAGACAGCGATTATAAAGGAATCACCAATCCTAAGAACGGAAAGCATACTTTATTAAGAACGATGGAATCGCAGTTACATTCGACTCGGATTTTTAATGAAAACTATTTTGCGTTTTTCGCAGCCCTAGATGATATTGTACAAAGAGGAATAAAAATCGTGGCGCTTCCGGGTGATTATAGTGATGACGGGCAACCACTTCACATTCGGGGTTTAAGGCAGATCCTTACTGATTATACTAAAAAATATGGGATCCAATTCTTTATCACCACAGGCAATCATGATCCTGCCGGACCTTTTGCTCAGGAATCTGGAAAAAATGATTTTTTGGGCAATCAAGGAAAACGCCAGCCTATTTTTAGTAAAAAAGGATTATATAAACCCAATAGCAATGATGAAAATACGGTAGTAATAACCCAAGATATTGCCAAAATGGGATATCTCGGTATTACAACTGAACTGAAAGATTTTGGTTTTTCCCCAAAAGAAAGCGATTTATTCTGGACCACTCCTTTCTGCAATTATTCATTAGACAATTATACTTATACAAAAGCAACAGAAGCCTCTTCTTTGACTAATAGAACCTATTCCGTAACGCCGGGATATTCCGTGCCTGATGTGAGCTATGTCGTAGAACCCGTTCCGGGACTTTGGTTACTGGCTATTGATGGTAATCTTTATATTCCAAAAAAAGAGGCTGCTGAAAACTCAAAGGACTCCAAAGAGTATTCTGATGCAGGTTTAGGCTACAATAAGGTGCTTTCTCATAAAAAACACCTGATAAAATGGATTGAAAAAATAAACGTAGAGGCTAAAAAGAGAGGGAAAACCCTAATCGCATTCAGCCACTTTCCAATGGTAGAATTTAATGATGATGCTTCCACTGAAATTGAAAAATTAATGGGCAAAGGAAAATGGCAATTAGACCGTGTTCCGAAGGAAGAAGTCGCAGAAACCTTTGCTGATGCCGGATTGAGAATCCATTTTGGCGGACACATGCACATCAACGACACAGGTGTTCGAAAAACTAAAAAAGGAAATACGCTGGTAAACATTCAAACTCCTTCTTTGGCAGCCTACATTCCTGCCTACAAACTGCTCACTGTCAAAGAAAATGAAATCATGGAAATTGAAACGATACCAATCACTGAAGTGCCCCGATTCAATGAACTTTTTGATCTTTATAAAATAGAATATGAATTTTTGAAAAGCCAAAATACCGCAGACCTCTGGAATAAGGACATTTTAGAAACAAAAAACTATCTCGATTTTACCGATTTCCATCTGAAAGAATTGGTCAGATTACGCTTTTTACCAGACGATTGGCCGGAAGAATTTAAAAATTTTATTTTAGAAGTTTCCGCTGAAGAATTGCTCCTACTCGCCAATATAGAATCTACAGCAGATTATAATACCATTATAAACCGCAAGAGCAATTTTAAGGAAGCTTGGAAAAAAGCAGAAAACAAACTAAAGCAACAATTAAAAGAGAATCAGTTCAATCAAAGTGATTTTAAATGGTCTGGTTTAGAGCTGATCACCGACTTTTATCGCATTCGAAGTGCTGATGAATTGGCTATAGCCGAAATTGGTAAAGAAAGAATAAAACAATATCAATTTATTATCGCTTCGTATCTTGACCATCAAAAGGGAAGAAAATTAAATCCTGAAAATCAAACAGCAAAAAATACAATTCTTTTTCTGACCATTCTGAATAAGTTCTTAAACGGATCTCCTTCAGATCATTTTTTTGTTGATTTGAAATCGGGTGTTATTCAAAAATAAAAAAAGAGATACCTTTTATTGATATCTCTTTTCTCTTTAGATTTAATTTTTATGAGAATACAAACAAATTATTTAAGCTCCAATACTTGTTTGATTTTATGAAAAACTTCATTATTTTCATATACACCAGAAAAAATATCCGATTGCGGTCCATAGCTAAATATCGGCACCATAATTCCAGTATGATCATCAGTTGTAAAATCGCCTTCAATCATTTTGTCTTTTAAATTTCCTTGCGGTAGTGTAAACCCCGATGTCTCATGATCTGCGGTGACAATAACCAAAGTGTTGCCGGTTTGATCCGCAAATTTTATAGCCTCGGTTATCGCTTTGTCAAAATCAATTCCTTCCGAAACAATTCCGGGTACATTATTCGCATGACCGTAGGAATCAATCTGAGCGCCTTCAACCATAAGAAAGAACGGTTTATTCTTGGCATTCAAAAATTCCAATCCGTTTTTTGTGGCTTCTGCCAATAAATTTCCACGTCCTTTTAAAACACTGGGAACCGTATTTTCAGAGAAAAAAAGACCAACTTGATTCTTATTACTATTGGCAACATCTGCAATGGAATTTAAAATTGAAAAATCAGTTTTAGAAAAACCAGCAGCGAAATTTCGGCTTCCGCCACCCATAAAAAGTGAAATCTTACTATTTATAAGATCATTTGCGATGGCTGCTGTCATATCGCGCTCTTTTTGGTGCGAATAAAAAGACGCAGGGGTCGCTCCTGTAATATGATCCGTGGTGATTAAACCCGTACTAAAACCCTTTTTGCTAAGGACTTCCATAATGTTTTCAGTAGGAATCCCTAAGGAATCCACTCCAATTGCCCGATTGAAGGTTTTTTTACCAATAGCTAATGCGGTGCCTGCTGCAGCTGAATCGGTGGTAAAATCATCAGAAGATTGCGTTTTTATAAACCCTATCGATTTTAATTGCGTCAGTGTCAATTGGCCACCATTAGCCAAAACAGCACTAGAAATCTGAGCAAGTCCATTCCCGTCGCCTATAAGCAGAATTATATTTTGTATAGGACTGTTTTTCTTGTCAGACAAATAAGTAGGTGTGTAAACCGGCGAATCAATCGTATTGTAAAAAACTCTGCTGTCTAAGGAATTCAAATAGCGTGAACTCTCGTAAGGCATGTCGGTATTTATAAAATCGACTCCGAGATCCTTGAACGTTTTCCATGCGGTTTTAGAATCTGGACAACCCCAAAAACGGAATGGTTTTCCATAACTATGCGCCTTATTGATTGCTTCGGATACCTTTTTGTAATCTTCGGCAGTAAGACGTCCTTTTCCGTTCCAAGATGAAAATTCACTGAAACTTTTGCTGATTATCGCCACCTTTTCCCATTGTTCTTTTTCTGGAATACCAGCAAAACTTTGATAATCAAATTGAATGTAATTAGGGTATTGTGTATATGTTTTTGCTTCTGGTCGGTTTCCAGATATCACAATGGAGAAATTTTTATTGTTTATTACATTAGGGTAATTTTCTAAAACAGCGATCAGTTTTTTTAACGTTGCAACAGACTCGGTTTTAATATCAATCAGTAATTGTATGGGTTGCTGATTTCCCATTTTTAGTGTCATTACTTGTTGCAAAGGATCTAAATACAGCTTTTCAAGGGTACGTTCTTTTTTGATATCGGTCTCGGTATGGCTTACATACAAGTTGTTATCCTTCAAAAAAACATCCGCTTCAATAGAATTCAAACCATTGGCATAAGCGCTCCAAAACGGAATATTTTGTTCATAATCATTATGAGAATGTATTTTATATTTTTGAATGTCTTGTGCCTGAATGAACTGCAAAGAAAACAGCAAGGCCAGAACTGAAATTTTAATAGATTGGGTCATAGTATAAATTGTAAAAAAAGAGTAGTGTTAACTCGTTGGGTTTAATTATTCAAAACATCAGTTCGAGTGTTTTTTGTCGAGTAAAACGGAACAAAAAATGTATCGAGAACCGTATTTAATTATGTAGACCTTTCGGCTGCTATTACAGTTCACCGAAAGGTCTTTAATAAAATTATATTTTATGACGTGATTCAGTAGCTTAGTTTAATTTTCTCCTTTAAAACCATGCTAAAACCACTTTTTTGATCCAATTAATATCCTGCGTTTTGAACTAAATATCCAGGCTTGTCTGAAGCTCCATCAATAGCAGATTGTGGAATTGGAAAAAGACGTTTCTGAACATTACCATCCGTTTTTTCGGTCCAGGTTCCTTCATATTTTCCAAAACGAATCATATCCGTACGTCTGAGCATTTCCCAGTAAAATTCAAATCCACGTTCGCTGTACAAAAGATCGAGTTTCATTGAAGTTAAGGCTGGCGGAACAATTCGGGCTGTTCTTGAAGCTCTTACCAAGTTTACATCGGCTAGTGCTCCACCTGCATCATTTGATTTACGAAGTTTAGCTTCGGCACGCATCATGTACACATCGGCCAAGCGAAGAATAACAATATCGGCATCTCCTCTATTTCTCCCGTTATCCGATTTTTTACTGAACTCATATTTCAATACTCTATACCCACTACTATACCCACTTCCTTCTGCTGTAAAATCTATTTTCTCTGTATGGTTGACTAGTTTTGTTTTATCCGCTCGAGTTATATTTCTCAGTTTGCCAATTTTATATCCAATTCCGTCAGCACAACGAGCAAAGGGTTGCCCATTAGCAGTGGTAAGTAATCCATATTGCTGGCCTCTGATGATCCCGCGATCAATTTCAAAATTAGCTGCCGTAACGCACGAATCCGCAGGTATTATAAGATTCTTTTTAGAAAACCTAGGATCCATTGTTGCGGGATCCTTAGAGCCATAAGCAACGACCCAAGTCTGATAAAAATCAGATGTAATGGCTGGACCGTCAGTTCCATTTGCTTTTACAAATGCGGGAAGCGGAAACCGGTCGCCGGATAAGGAGAAATAAGCCAAACGATTATGACCGTTCAATTCTGCTCGTTGATCAACAGCAAAGATTAACTCTTTGTTGGTATGGTTTTCATCATCAAATATTTCAAAATATTCAGAGGAAAGATTGTACTGTCCGGACTCAATAATTTTAGAAGTATACAAAATAACCTTATCCATGTCCTCTGATTTGAAATCAAAAGTACTTGCATATGGATTCCGATACACTGCAGCATTTAAGTGCAAACGAGATAGAAGTCCCCATACAGCACCTTGCGTAATACGACCGGGTCCTGAAGTTTTAGAAACCTCATTTTCAATAGACAAAAATTCGTTTTTAATATAATCTACCGCTTCAGAACCACGTAAAACAGTAGAAATTTCCGCAGGGTTTTCTTTTACAAAAATTAATCCAAAAAGATCTAAACTCAACATAGAGTAATACGCTCGTAGCCCTTTTGGACATGCTAACTTAGCCATCACATTAAGTTAAGAAATAATCTTAATTTTAGCCTATGAAACAAGTCCGCAAAATT